>JAATFY010000037.1 GCA_015654915.1 Rhodospirillales bacterium | reverse complement strand
GGGCAACGCGCCTATTATCCTACGGATATTAATCCCTATCTGCTTCCTCATGTCATTGCCTATAGGCAGGTGGACGCTCAAATCGACGGCAATAAGCTCGTTAAATACCTGAAAACCCCTCATGACCCGTGGATGCATGTAGGAAAGCTTATGACTGTCAAAGAGGCCTACGACCTTGCCAAGAAGAAATTCCGGGAACGTGGCGTTATCCCCTACATTAAATGGCAAGCCAGCATTCACAAGACGCCGAACAGAAGAATTTTAGGGGCGGTTAGAAGAAACCCGCGTCAACTTGTCCTGGTTCATGACCTGCAGAATTTCCACTATTCTGCTTTCGAAATGGGGATGAGGCATATCGAGAGACCAACGCCAGCGGAACCAATTGCCACACCTACGACGCCTGCAAAAACTGCAATAACAGCAAGTACAGGCCTTGGCCAACTGGTGCCGCAAGGAACGTAATTGCGTTTTAATTTACAGATGCCGTCTTTTTATCGACGAGCATCTGCGCCACTTCGATGGCGGCGCCGAAAGTCTCGACCACTTGCAGAAAATCTTTCTTCTCAATCAGCCCCATCCGGCGGGCAATCGTGCGCGGCTGGCCCTTGAGGCCGCAGATAATCACATGGATATTACGGCGGCGGCAACGGCTAATGAATTCATCGAGCGCCGATGCGCCCGAGCCATCGATCAGCGGCACGCGGGCAAGGTCGAGAATATAGACGCGCGGCTTGCCCGCCTCGCTGCGATCCGTGACATCGGCCAGTTGCGACACCGCGCCGAAGAAAAATGGCCCGTTAAACTGGAACATCTCGACGCCTTTCGGCAGCTGGTCGCGCAGATTTTGCCGGTCGCCGGTGCGGCGTTCAAAATCGTCCGTATCGTCATCGATGATCTGATTGCTGGTCTGGATTTCGACCGCGTTCGCCATGCGGTACATGAAAAGCATCGCCGCCAGCACCACGCCGACCTCGATCGCCACCGTCAGGTCGACCAGCGCCGTGAGACCGAAGGTCAGCAGCAAAACCGCCATATCGCCCCGCGGCGCTTTCAGTAGATGCAGAAAGCGTTCGAACTCGCTCATGCCCCATGCCACCATGATCAGAACGGCGGCGAGGCTGGCTAGCGGCACATAACGCGCCAGCGGCGCGAGGAAATACATAAAGCCAAGCAAAAATACCGCATGCAGCATCCCCGCCACCGGCGATTTTGCGCCGGAACGGATATTCGTTGCCGTGCGCGCGATAGCTCCCGTCGCCGGCAACCCGCCGAACAAAGCCGAAGCGGCGTTAGCGATGCCCTGCGCCACCAGCTCGCAGTTCGAGCGGTGACGGCGGCCGGTCATGCCGTCGGCGACGACCGCCGACAGCAGCGATTCAATTCCCGCCAGAAACGCGATGGTAAACGCACTCGGAAACAACTCCTTGATGCGGTAGAGCGTGATGTCCGGCAGATGCGGCATCGGCAAGGTATTGGGAATGCTGCCGAAACGCGAGCCGATGGTATCGACCTGCAAATGTAGCGCCGCGACGACCAGCGATCCGCCGACAACGGCGAATAAAAAGGCGGGCATCTTCGGCGCAAAGCGGCGCATGACAATGATAAGCAGCAGCGATCCCGCCCCCACCGCCAGCGCGAGCGGCCGGAAATGATGCCAGTTCCGGAGATAGGCTACCCACTCCTGAACGAAATCAGCCGGAACCTTATTCATAATAAGGCCGAAGAAGTCCTTGATCTGGCTCGAAAAGATGATGAGTGCGATGCCGGAGGTAAAACCTGTCACGACCGGCTGCGGCATGTATTTGATGACGGTGCCGAGTCGCAGCAGCCCTGCCGCAACCAGCATCACGCTGGCCATCAGCGTGGCGAATATCAGGCCGTCATAGCCGTGCTGCGCGATGACGTTATAGACGACAACGACAAAAGCTCCGGTAGGACCGCCGATCTGGAACCGGCTGCCGCCGAGCCCCGAAATCAGGAATCCGGCGATGATAGCGGTAACCAAACCTTTATCCGGCGTGGCGCCGGATGCAATCGCCAGCGCCATGGCCAACGGCAAGGCGACAATGGCGACCGTCAGCCCGGCGACGACGTCCTTGCCGAAAAATCGCAGGCTATACCCCTCGCGCAAAACCGTGACGAGCTTGGGGATATAAAGGTGCCAGAGAGGAGGTGCGGAACGGGCGTGAGCAGTCATAGTGATAGCCGTCAGGTTGGATGGCGGAACATTGGGCGCTATTTATGACTAATCTACTAACATAAATTGCCATACAGGACAGCCGCCCCCCCTTACATTAACCATATCCAAAATCCACCGGCAAAAGCATTGCGATACGGACCCCAGTAAGTTTATATTATTCCAATAAAGTTATTGAGACTGGAGGTATATATGCCGGAAATAGATTCGGATATGAAAACACGGCAAGGACGCTATGTAGAATTTTTCTATGATGATCCTCGCGGTTTTGTGAAGTGGCCCGAATATACTGGCGAAGGCCCCTTCATTGTTGAATTTCCTACGGGGACTAACGAAGTCGATTGCCCGAAAGACGCTGTTGCATGTCGATTTTTTCAAAGAACCGAAGCTGAAATTAATGGTGAACGTTTGGTCGGAAAAAGTAAGCCCATTCGGCATTATGGCGTTTATAACTCCTTCTACGATGGCGGAGAAGATTTCAAACGAACCTTAACAGTAAATGGGCGCACGAGAGGTATTTTGGTTTTGCCGGAAACCGGTGAATGCGCCTTACAGAAAACTGGAAAAGTATCCTGGCCTGTTCCTGATCCAGGCTAAACTTTACGCCGCCAGCGCTGCCAGTTCCGTGAGCGTTTTCTTCATGCCAGTCAGGCGCTGGGCGGCATCGTCCCACGCGCGCATCATTACCAATTTCTGGTCCGGCCTGACTTTCACCGTGCCGCCCTGCTTGGTGATCCATTCGATCAGGCGATCCGGGCGGGCAAATCTGTCTTTGTGAAACGCAAGAACGGCACCCTTCGGCCCGGCGTCAATCTTGGCGATGCCCGCCTTGCGGCAAAGCTGCTTCACCGCCACGGTTTGCAGCAGGTTTTCGACTTCCTGCGGCAGCGGGCCGAAACGGTCGATCATCTCGGCGGCGATGGGTTCGATCTCGGCATCGTCCATAACATCGGCAAGGCGGCGATAGAGGCCAAGCCGCACATTCAGATCGGCGACATAAGTTTCGGGGATCAACACCGACATGCCGAGATTGATCTGCGGCGTCCAGCGTTCCTCGGCGGCATCGCCCAAGCCCCCTGCCCGCGCCGCCGCCACGGCATCTTCCAGCATCTGCTGGTAAAGCTCGACGCCGACCTCGCGGATATGGCCCGATTGCTCCTCGCCCAGCAGATTGCCGGTGCCGCGAATATCCATATCGTGCGTTGCCAATTGGAAACCCGCGCCAAGCTGGTCGAGCGTCTGGATCACTTCCAGCCGTTGCTGGGCCGTATTCGACAGCATCATATTGGGCGCGTAGGTCAGGTAAGCAAAGCCGCGCAATTTTGCCCGCCCGACGCGCCCGCGTAACTGGTAAAGCTGGGCAAGGCCGAACATATCGGCACGGTGAATGATAATGGTGTTGGCGTTCGGGATATCGAGTCCGGATTCGATGATATTGGTCGCCAGCAGAACGTCATATTGTTTGGCATCAAATGCCGTCATGATGTCCTCAAGCTGCGTCGGCGACATACGGCCATGCGCCGTAACCAGTTTTACTTCCGGCACCAGATCCCTGAGTTCTTTGGCAACGCCCGCCAAATCTTCGATGCGCGGACAGACATAGAAGCTTTGCCCGCCGCGGAAATGTTCGCGCATCATGGCGTCGCGGATAACCATCGGGTCATAAGGCAAAACGAATGTCTGCACCGCAAGCCGGTCCAGCGGCGGCGTGGCAATCAGGCTGAGTTCGCGCACACCCGCCAGAGCCAGTTGCAAGGTACGCGGAATCGGTGTGGCGGTAAGCGTCAGCACATGCACTTCGGCGCGCAGTTCTTTCAGGCGTTCTTTCTGCTTAACACCAAAATGCTGTTCTTCATCGATAATCAGCAAACCCAGATTACGGAAGCCGACTTCGTTGCCCAGCAAGGCATGCGTGCCGACGACAATATCAATCTCGCCGGATTTAAGGCCTTCTTTTGTCTGTTTGGCCTCATTGACCGACACCATGCGTGATAGTTGCGCGACGCGCACCGGAAAATTCGCGAAACGCTGCGCGAAATTATTATAATGCTGCCGCGCCAGCAACGTCGTCGGCACGACGACGGCGACTTGCAACCCTGCCTGCACGGCGGCGAAGGCGGCACGAAGGGCCACTTCGGTCTTGCCGAAGCCGACATCGCCGCATACCAGACGGTCCATCGGCTTGCCGCTGGCGAGGTCGATCAGCACTTCATCAATGGCCCGCGCCTGATCTTCGGTTTCGGGATAAGGGAAACGTGCGGCGAATTCCTGATAGGCACCTTCCGGAACGGTAATAACTTCGCCTTTTTTCAATTCGCGTTCGGCGGCGATTTTCATCAGCGCATCGGCCATATCTTTCAGACGACGCTTGACGCGCGATTTGCGCTGCTGCCAGCCCGCGCCGCCAAGTTTATCCAGCACCGCGCCGGATTCCGCGGTTCCGTAGCGCGTCAGCATGTCGAGATTTTCTACCGGCACGAACAGCTTATCGCCGCCGCTATAAATCAGCTTCACGCAATCATGTGAGGTATGCAGGACGGTGATCGTTTCCAGCCCTTCATAACGGCCAATACCGTGTTCGGCATGCACGACGAAATCCCCGGGGTTCAGGTCGCCAAGCTCAAGCTGGAACTGCGCCGCCGCGCGGCGTTTGCGCACCGGACGCACGAGCCGGTCGCCGAGAATGTCCTGCTCGGTGATCAGCGCGAGATCGGGCGAGACAAAACCATGTTCGAAGCCCAGAATAATCAGCGCAACCAGCTTGGGATCGAGTTTGCGCATTTCGTCCCAGCTTTTCACCGCGCTCATCGCCGACATACCATGGGCGCGCATGAGACCCGCAAGACGGTCGGATGATCCCTGGCTGTAGCAGGCAATCGCCACGCGCCTGTTGATGGCCTGCTGGCTAGCGGTATAGGCGTGTAACGCGCCGTAAAGGTCGGTTTCCTGCAGCGCCCGCGCATCGGCGAAGTCGCGCCCGCGCTGGCCGTGGGCATCGATAAAACCCTCTCCCGTATTACGGGAGAGGGTGCCGAGCGCATGCGAGGCGGGTGAGGGTCGATTATGAGATATGCCCTCACCCTCCCCTCCCTCTCCCGCTTCGGGGGCGAGGGCAGAAAACGGTGACAACGTCACCACCGCGCGATCCGCCAACGCTGTGTCCAACGCGGCGTGATCGAGATAAAGCTGCTCGACCGGCACCGGCTTATAAACCACGACCGGCTGGTCCTTGTTCTTGCTGCGCTTGGCACCCTGATACAATGACAGCCGCGCCTGATAAAAGTCATCGATCTGCTGGATGCGTGATTTGATCGCTTCATCGGCCTGATGGTCGAATGTTACCGGCGCTTGCGGCACATAGTCGAACAAACTGGCCAGATGCGGATAGAACAACCCAAGCCAATGTTCGAGGCCCGGGAATTTGCGACCGGCGGCGACAGATTCATACAGCGGGTCGTTATCCGTCACGACACCGAACAACTGGCGATAGCCCGAACGGAAATGCGCCACCGCGCGTTCATCCAGCAGCACTTCCGAGATCGGACCGAGATGGAAATTCTCGATTTTATCCGTGGTGATCTGCGTCAGCGGATCGAAGACGCGAATGGATTCGATTTCATCGCCAAAAAAATCGAGCCGGATCGGCGCGTCATAACCGGGCGGATACAAATCGACAATGCCGCCGCGCACGGCAAACTCGCCAGGTTCGCGCACCGTGCCGGCGTTCATATAGCCGTTCACCGCCAGAAAACTGCGCAATCTCTCGACCGGCAGTTCGTCGCCGACGGCGGCGTTCAGGCTGGCCTGATGCAACACATCCGGCGGCACGGTTTTCTGCACAATCGCATTGACGGTGGTCAGGATGATGCAGGGCTGCCGGAAAGGCCGGTGCAACCGGCTAAGCGTCGCGATGCGTTCGGCGATGATGTCGGTATGCGGCGAGATACGGTCATAAGGCAGGCAATCCCATGCCGGAAAAGACTGCACCTCGCAGTTCGGCGCGAAGAACGCCAGGGCATCGGCTATCACAGCCGCGCGCACATCGTCCAGCGCGACATGGATCACCGGCTTGCCCTGCGCGCGTAAGGCAATTTCCGCCAGCACGCGCACGTCATGGCCCGCAGGCGCTCCGGCAATGACCGTGCGTCCGGCTCTGGCGGGATT
>JAATFY010000221.1 GCA_015654915.1 Rhodospirillales bacterium | reverse complement strand
CCGCGGCAGGCGCCGCGCTTCGTCACGAAATTATAAATGCCGCCCTTGCCGTTTTCGTCGCCCGGGTACCAGTTTTGCACCGTCGGATATTTTATTTGCGCTTCGTCGAGTGCGACCAGTTCGACCACCGCCGCATGCAGCTGGTTCTCGTCGCGCTTCGGCGCCGTGCAGCCCTCGAGGTAACTGACATAGGAACCTTCATCGGCGATAATCAGCGTGCGCTCGAATTGCCCCGTATTTTCAGCGTTAATACGGAAATAGGTCGACAGTTCCATCGGGCAGCGGACGCCTTTCGGGATATAAACGAACGAGCCGTCGGTGAAGACAGCGGAGTTCAGCGTCGCGAAAAAATTATCGGTGACCGGCACGACCGCGCCGAGATATTTTTTGACGAGTTCCGGATGCGTCTGCACCGCGTCCGAGATCGAGCCGAAGATAATGCCTTTTTCCTCAAGCGCTTTCTTGTAGGTCGTCGCCACCGATACGCTGTCGAACACAGCATCCACCGCAATGCGGGGTTCGACACCCGCCAGAATTTCGCGCTCGCGCAAAGGAATGCCGAGTTTCTCGTAAGTCTTCAGAAGTTCGGGATCGACCTCGTCGAGGCTTTGCAATTTCTTCTTCGGCTTCGGCGCGGAATAATAATAGGCGTCCTGATAATTAATCGGCGGATGCGTGACGCTGGCCCAATTCGGTTCGGTCAGCGTCAGCCAGTGACGGTATGCTTTCAGCCGCCAATCCAGCAACCATGCGGGCTCGTTCTTCTTGGCCGAAATGAAACGCACCGTATCTTCGCTCAGGCCCCTCGGCGCGGTTTCGGATTCGATTGCGGTGACAAAACCGTATTTGTATTTTTGTCCGGCCAGATCTTCGGCCATTGTTTTGGTGAGCGCGCTCATGGCGATACGCTCCGTACCGGAAATTCCTGCGGCGCGCCCGCCATGTCGGCCAGCGATATGGTTTCGAGCACATGGCGCACGGCGAAATTCACCTTGTTCCATTTGCCGCTCATCGAACAGATTTTCTCGATGTTACAAGTATGGGTTCCGCCGTCGGCGCATTCGGTCAGGGCGATGGGGCCGTCTACCGCTTCGATGATGGCGGCGATGGAAATGGCGGCGGCACTGGCATGCAACCGATAGCCGCCGGAAGCCCCGCGCGTGGCCTCGATGATTTTTGCTTTTGCCAGTAATTTCAATACCTTGGATACGGTCGGCAAGGGAAAACCGGTCTTTTCCGCCAGATCGGGGGCGGCCCATACCTCGTTTGTCCCGCTAACCATTTGAGTTAGAAGGGTAACGGCATGGTCGGTAAGGCGGCTAAGCTTGATCATCTCGTCATCTTAACAATCAGTACTAATATAGTCCAGATTAAAAATAGGGTCTTTTTGCGCCCAACACTCTGATTCCGCGACACATGGCGGCAGGCTTGCCCCTCCGGTTGAATTAAGCTTAAAGTCGCGCCCCATGACGAAAGCCCCTGCACCCCTGCCTGCCGACATCGCCAAACTGAGTTTCGAGGAAGCGCTGGCCGAGCTTGAAAAGCTCGTCAAACAACTCGAGGACGGCAAGGCAAAACTGGACGACGCCATCGGCGCTTACACGCGCGGTACGCAACTGAAGCAACATTGCGAAACCAAGCTGCGCGAAGCCCAGGCCAGGATCGAACAGATCACCGTGGGTGCCGACGGCAAAGTTTCGACGACGCCTTTCAATTCGTAACCTTCCGTAACTCCCAGCCAGATTTGAGCCATCATGCCATCCGTTAGCCCAACCCTCGCCGCCACCATGGCGGATGCCGCCGCCGCCGTCACCGATGCGCTCGAACGCATCCTGCCGAAATCGGATTTTCCCGAACAGAAATTGTTCGACGCCATGCGTTACGGCGCACTGGGCGGAGGCAAAAGGTTGCGCCCGTTTCTGGTGTTAAGCTCGGCGCGGATTTTCGGCGTCGCCGACGATTGCGCCTTGCGCGCGGCCGCCGCCGTGGAATGCATCCATTGTTATTCGCTGATCCATGACGATCTGCCGGCAATGGACAACGCCGATTTGCGCCGCGGCAAGCCGACCGTGCATAAAAAATTCGACGACGCGACCGCCATTCTGGCGGGCGATGCTTTGCTGACGCTCGCGTTCGAAATTCTCGCCGATCCGCGCACGCATGAAGACCCTGCCGTGCGGTGCCGTCTTGTGACGGCGCTCGCCAAAGCCTCCGGCGTCCATGGCATGGTGGGCGGGCAGATGCTCGATCTGATCGCCGAAACAACCGAGCTGGATATCGGCGCGGTCACGCGGCTGCAGCGCCTGAAAACCGGCGAACTGATTGCCTTTTCCGCCGAAGCCGGCGCCATTCTCGGTAAGGCTTCCGTGCAGCACCACAACGCCCTGCGCGCCTATGCGCACGATCTCGGCCTTGCGTTCCAGATCATCGACGATCTGCTGGATGCCGAAGGCACCGAAGCCGAAACCGGCAAATCCGTCGGGCGCGACTTCAAAGCCGGCAAGGCGACCTTCGTCACCGCCCTTGGCACCGAACGTGCGCGCAGCCAGGCGAAGCTTTTGTCCGAGCAGGCCATTCATCACCTCGGCGTGTTCGACGGCCGCGCCAAGCATCTGGAAGATGTCGCGCGGTTCGTCGTCGACCGCAAGAATTGACGCATTCTTATGCGTCATCCCGGCGCAGGCCGGGATCCAGGCTTCGTTTCCGCAGATACGACATTGAAAGTTTTGTGCTAACTTCGAGATCGACTGGATTCCGGCTTCCCGCCTTCGCCGAGGCTTCGGCGGGTTTGGGAAACAAGTCCGCCGAAGCTGCGCAGCAGCGTAGGCGGATCGTCGGAATGACGTTTGCGGGTTATTACCGGATGAAACTTAAAAAATTCTTTCTGGTTGCTGTCTTTTTCGGCTTTCTTCCGAATACAAACAGTCTTGCCGCCGACAAACCCGTTGCCTCCATCGCCATGCATGGCGCGGCGAAATACGCCGATGGCTTTTCGCATTTCGATTATGTGAATCCCGATGCGCCGAAAGGCGGCACGCTGAAACTCGGCGTCACCGGAATTTTCGACAGTCTCAACCCCTTCATCGTGCGCGGCCAGCCTGCCCTCGTCCTCGCCACCGGCTATATGTCTTTGGTCTATGAGCCGCTGATCGCGCGAAGCTGGGACGAACCGTTTTCGCTTAACGTCTTGCTGGCTGAAAGCATCGAAGTGCCCGACGACCGATCGAGCATCACATTCAATCTTCATCCTAAGGCCCATTGGTCGGACGGGCAGCCGGTGACGGCGGACGATGTTCTGTTTTCCTTTACAACCCTGCGCGACAAAGGGCGGCCCAATCACCGCACTTATTATAAGAAAGTCGCCAAAGCCGAAAAACTGGACGAACGCCGCGTCAAATTCACTTTCAAGCGCAACGCGGACGGCTCCATCGACCGCGAGATGCCGCTGATCATGGGGCTAATGCCGGTTTTGCCGCAGCACGATTGGAAAGACCGCGATTTCAACCAGACCAGCCTGCGTCCACCCATCGGTTCCGGCCCTTATAAAGTGAGCAAGGTCGATGTTGGCCGCTCCGTTACCTATGCGCGCGATCCCGATTACTGGGGTAGCAGCGTTCCGGCGCAAAAAGGCATGTATAATTTTGGCAATATCCGCGTCGATTATTACCGCGACGACAGCATCGCCTTGCAGGCTTTCAAGGCGGGGCAATTCGATCTGCGCCGCGAAACAAACCCCAACACATGGGTGACGACCTATGATTTTCCGGCGGCGCATGACGGGCGCGTGAAACTGGAAAGCCTGCCGCATCACCGCACCGAGGCTGCGTACGGCTTTATTCTCAACACGCGGCGCGCGCTTTTCAAAGACCCCGTTTTGCGCGCGGCGCTGGCGCCCACCTTCGATTTCGACTGGATCAACCGCAACCTGTTCCACGGCCAGTATCACCGCACCACGAGTTTCTTCCCGAACTCCGAGCTGGCGGCACCGTCTTTGCCGGAAGGAAAAGAGCTGGAAATCCTGAACAAATACCGTGACAAACTGCCGCCGGACATTTTCACCAAGCCGGTAACGCCGCCGGAAAGTACGAATGCCGGAGATTCGCTGCGCGACAATCTGCTGAAATCGGGGGCGATGCTGCGCGAAGCCGGATATGTATTGCGCGACGATCAGCTTTATCCGCCCAACTCCGACAGGCCCGTGTCGTTCGAAATCCTTCTCAGCGATCCGGCGGAGGAAAAAGTGGCCCTCACCTGGGTGCGGGCTTTAAAGCGCCTCGGCATATCAGCACGCGTGCATACGGTCGATAGCGCCCAGTATCAGGCACGGCTGGCGGCGTTCGATTACGATGTGACGGTCGGCAAATGGATCAACTCGTTATCGCCGGGCAACGAGCAGGTTTTCTTCTGGAGCTCGGCGGCGGCCGACCAGAATGGCAGCCGCAATTACGCGGGCATCAAGGACCCGGTGGTGGATGCGCTGGCGAATGCGATTCCCGCAGCCACCAGCCGCGAAGAGCTTGTCGCCGCCACTCACGCGCTCGACCGCGTGCTGCTCGCGGGCCATTACGTCATTCCGTTTTATTATCTGGGCGCCGACGATATCGCTTACTGGAACGCGCATTTGCATCATCCGGCCACCATGCCGCTTTACGGCACGGTCCTTGAAAGCTGGTGGTATCAGTAAACCCTGGGTATCAGCCGTGCGGTGTGCTGCGCGTATTTTTTATATTCCGGAAAGGTTTTGGTCAGCACGCGCTCCTCGTAATGGATGCGCGCCAACTGCAACAAGGTCTGCGCCACGACCAGAACAACAGCGCCCGTCGATAAAAACATAATCATGGTGCCGAAAGTGGCGATCGCTTCGGCGACATAGAGAGGATGGCGGATGATCTTGTAAGGCCCCGCCGTCACCAGCCTGCGGCCTTCCGGCAAGATGGAAAAGGAACGGCCAAGATGCGTCAGGGTATAGGCCGCCATCGCATTGCCGAGCAGCACGAGGATACTGGCGGCAACCTGCACACCAAGCGGCAGGTCCATGCGCGGCTTGAACCAGACAAGGCCGAACATAAGAAAGCCGCCGAGGATGGCGGCAACGGACGGAAAAAATCCGGCGAATTTATTGACGGGACGCAAACGCAAAACGTAAAGACACGCGATCATCAGCGTATAAAGGCCGGAAGTAAAAATCGACAGGCCTTCGCTGATCGACGCCGCGTCCAGATGCGACATATCGACATGCTTCAAAGCGGCTCCGGCATTGTGCCCGTAAATGCCTGCCGAGAATGCAAAGAAAAGCCCGAGCGCAATCCGGATGACGATATCGGTCGCGCGGGTGTAATCGGGCTTGCGCGTTTTTTTGCCGGACGGATTTTTTGCCATCTATTTTGCCGGTGGAGGGAACCCCTGAAAGTTGCGCGACTATGGCGGCGACAGGCTTAACACATGCTTAAGCAGCTTCGAAAACGTCACGACCGCTTTGATGTGCTTTTTTCCAAACCCGTTTTCTTAAAGGACGGAACGGCTTGGCGGACAGATCGAATTTCAAACTATTTTCGTTTTGTTTTGGCTGCAAACTATCGCCTTGTTTTTCCTCGGAAAAATTGCCGGTTTTTATTTCTTCTTAAACGGTACGACGTTATTCTGGCTCCTTCTTATCGCGGCATTCTTGCCGGTTTATCGGGGAGAATATTTATGCGTAACATCATGCGTTTTATGAAACAGGACTTTCTGAAACAAGAAGGAGGCGCCACCGCCATCGAATACGGCCTGATCGCGTCGCTGATCGCCGTCGCCATCGTCGGCGTGCTGATCACCCTCGGGCCGGCCCTGAGCGGCGTGTTCGCCAACGTGCAAGCCAGTTTATAATCGTACCGCGGGCTCTTGACGGGTCCGCGCGGCGATTGCTCCGGACGGCATGCTGTCTCGCGACGGCGTGCCGTTTGTGCGTTGCGGCATAAATTTATGCAGATCAAAGCATTGTATCGAAGCCGGAACGTGCGGCGGAAATATTGAATTTCGAACTAATCCCGGAAGATTTTGTTTACATATTATCATGTTGTTTTTATTCAGAAAATTTCATTTCGATTCACATTTCCTTAAAGGATATCGCCTATCCTTGCGTGATCCGAACCTGACCGGGTTCTGTGCAATCGCAAGGAGGAACACGACTATGCGTAACATCAAACGTTTTATGAAACAGGATGAAGGCGCCACGGCTATCGAATACGGCCTGATCGCGTCGCTGATCGCCGTCGCTATCGTCGGCGTGCTTGTGACCCTCGGGCCGGCCCTGAGCGGCGTGTTCGCGAACGTCCAGGCGCATCTCTAAACCTCTCCGGACTTATGCCGAAAACACAAGATGCCGGCCGCAGGGTCGGCATCTTTTTTTGGCTTAAACCCGTGAGTATTCCGTTACCGGAACGAATCTTTTCGATTCACCGCTCTTTAATCTTAGTAAGGTCATAGTGAAATGGTAGAAACCCGATGCGACTTCTGACTTTCCCAAGGTAAATCCATGGTTCTGGCTCTGGCTACTTTTCATATCGCCGTTCTTGTGGCTGCCGCCGCGTTGCTGGTCGCCGCCGCCGTCAATGACGCGCGCCACTACCGCATCCCCAATATCATTTGCGCGGGACTTCTCGTCCTGTTTCCGGTTTTCGCCGCGACGGCGCCGCATCCGATCGAATGGGATCAGCATCTGATGGTGTTCGCCCTCGTCCTGATCGCGGGCTTTGTCATGTATATCGGCGACCTGGCCGGCGCCGGCGATATCAAGCTGATGGCGGCCACCAGCCTGTGGGCAGGCCCGCATTTCATTTCCGTATTCCTGATCATGACGGCGTTCGCGGGCGGCCTCGTCGCCCTCACGATGGCGCTGATAACCTATACCCGCAATTTTTCCGGCAAGCAGGCCGTCGCGCTCGGCAAGGTTCCGATACCCTACGGAATCGCCATCGCGATCGGCGGCTTGAGCATCCTTTATTTATTGTCGCAACCCATTTTATTTCCGGGCTGAGGCCATGTCCAAGCGCAAGATCATGCTGCTCGCGGTTGCGGGCCTCGTCGCCATCGGCACGGTGATGGCGGCGCGCGCCCTGATGGGGCCGCAGCAGGAAACATCGGCGCCGGTACCCGTCGCGACGACGCAAATTCTCGCGGCCACGCACGACCTGCCGACCGGCACGATCCTGAAAGACGCGGATATGAAATGGATTCCATGGGCGGCGGACAGCGACACGTCGCAGTTTTACCGCAAGGATAAAGACGATACGGGCCGTCTGGTCGGCGCCGTTTTACGCGACGGGATGCGGGCGGGCGAACCTTTCCTGACCGGCCATATCGTGCAGGCGCATGACCACGGCTTTCTCGCCGCCGTCCTGACGCCCGGCATGCGCGCGATCGCGGTCACCCTGTCGCCAAGCTCGGGCGTGGCGGGCTTCATCTTCCCGGGCGACCATGTCGACGTCATCCTGACGCACAGCTTCAGCCGCAAGGACAGTGCGGACCTTACCGAACGGCGCGTCAGCGAAATCGTCCTGAGCGATGCGCGCGTTCTGGCGCTCGACCAGAAAACCGACAGCATGTCGGCCGACCCTAAAGTCGCGCAACTGGCAACACTCGAGGTAACCCCGAAGCAGGCCGAGAAGCTGGCGCTGGCGTCCGATATCGTCGGACAGGCGGGCGCCGGCTCACACGGCAACCTGTCGCTGGTCCTGCGCAGCCTTGCCGCCGACAACGGCGCCGCGACCGGCGAAAAAAGCGTGACGTGGGACAGCGATGTCAGTTCCGCCTTTCCGAGCGTCAACGGTGAGGACGGGTTGATGCAGCGCGTCCATATCATGCGCGGCAAGGATGCGACCGACAGCAATTTCGAGCGGCACAGATAGGATGACGATGATCCGGCGCCTTCTTGTTCTTTCCTGCTTTATCCTGCTCGGCCTTACCGCCGATGCCTGGGCGGCGGGCGCAACGCCTTTGAATGTCAGCGTCGATCACGGCGTGTCGCTGACCCTGAGCGCACCGGCGGCGTCCATTTTTATCGCCAATCCCGACATCGCCGACGTGCAGGTGATGTCGCCGACTTCGATCATGATTTTCGGCAAACGCACCGGCGAAACGACGTTTATGGCCAGCGACGGCTCCGGCAATACCCTTTCCCACCGCACGGTCATCGTCTTGCAGGACCTTGCCGATTTGCGGCAGGAGATGGATGTCGCCATCCCCGGCAATAAAATCAAGATCCAGTCGCTGCCTAACGGCATCGTGCTGACCGGCGAAGCACACGATCCCGCCGCCGTCGCCGACGCCTACAAACTGGCGCAGCGCTTTCTGCCCGCCGCGGGCGGCGACATCATCAACCGCATACGGGTGGTCGGCAGCAACCAGATCCAGATCCGCGTCCGCTTCGCGGAAGTGCAGCGTAACATCGACAATACGCTTGGCATCGACTGGAACGCCATCACCAGCATCGGCGGCTTCGCCTTTGGGCTCTTTACGGGACCGGCTTTTCTCGGCGCCAATAACGTCATTACCCGCACCAACAACACTACTTTAGGGGTGCCGAACGACGCCATCGCCATCGGCCATTCCGGCAAACGCACGAACGTCAACAGCCTGATCGACGCGCTGGCGCAGGATGGCCTCATCACCATACTGGCCGAACCCAACCTGACGGCGATGTCCGGCGAAACCGCGAGCTTCCTCGCCGGCGGCGAATTTCCAATCCCTATTCCGCAGGGCAACGGCACCATCAGCATCGAGTTCAAGAAATACGGCATCTCGCTGGAATTCACCCCGACACTCATCAGCGAGAACCGCATCAATTTGCATGTGAAGCCGGAAGTCAGCCAGCTGACGCAGGTGGGCGCCATCATTCTGGACAACATCACCGTGCCCGCACTGACGACGCGCAAGGCGGAAACCACGATTGAAGTCGCGAGCGGCGAGAGTTTCGCGATTGCCGGATTGATGGATAATAATCAGGCGCAGACGGTGAATAAATATCCGCTGCTTGGCGATTTGCCCGTTCTCGGCGCCCTGTTCCGCTCCGATCATTTTGTGAACGGCCAGACCGAACTGGTCGTCATCATCACGCCTTACATCGTGAAACCGTCCGATGAACGGCAACTCGCCTTGCCGATGGATGGGCTCAGCCCGCCTGCGGAAGGCGAGCGCCTGATGGGGCTGCGCTACAGCAGCGGCGATCCGAATGCGCGGCCCATGAGCGGCAATCCGGTCGCCGTGCGCGCCGAACCTCCGGCGGCGGCCGCAGCACCTGTGGAACCGGTCGAAACGAGCCAAGAAACAATGACGCCCGCACCCGCGCCCACTGTGGCCCCTGTACCTATCACCCCGCCTTCGGCCACGCCGCTGCGTCAGGCCCCGCCCGTTTCCGGCTCGAATTCATCGGCCCCCGCCGGTCCCGGCGGTTTTCTTCTGGAGTAAAACCATGCGCAAAATATTCGCACTGCTGCCGGTTGCTCTTCTCGCCCTTGCCGCGTGCGGCTATGCGCCGACGCCGACGCCCGACTACACCATCCGCGTCATGCCGACGCCGAACGGCATGGTGGCGATACCGCCGAGCTGCCCAAGCTGGAACAGCGCCACGACCGATCCCTATGACAACCAGCCGGTGCCGCAATTCGGCTGCGCCAACGCCCGTAATCTGGCGCTGATGGTCGACCGTCCCGAAGATCTGGTCAAAGGGCGCGACATGGGCGACAGCAGCGGCGTTCTGGCCGTGGGCGCCATCCGGCGTTACCAGAACAACCAGACGCGCGGCCTGCTCGACCTCGATACGTCGCCCGATATGTCGGCGGCGGTTACGACGGCGCCCAGCGCCACCTCATCCATGACCGGCGACGCGACGGGTTCTTCGGCGGCAGCGCCTGCGGCGGCGGCTGCTCCCGTGGCCCCCTGACGGGAGGGACATGAGCGCCCGCAACCACAGCACGGATGACAACGGCAAAACCATGCATGACGAATTCATGGCGTTCGTCATCGACGAGGATTCGCTTCATACCCTGCGCAGTTGGGCGGACCGGCAGGGCTTTCCGCCGGCCAGCGTGCAGCAGGGCGGCCCCGATATTTTCGCGCAGATGCTCGAGGCGTCGACGCCGCCCAAAATGGCGATTGTCGATATCGACGGGCAGGGCGATCCGGTCGCCGCCGCCACGCGGCTTGTCAGCCTGTGCGGCCCCGACAAAAAAATTATCGCTGTCGGTTCGGCCAACGATGTTGCGCTTTACCGCCGTATGCTGAATGCGGGCGTGACGGATTATCTGGTCAAGCCCCTGTCGGTGGACGCGCTCAACCAGGCGACAACGGCGGCTTTGCGCGGCGGCGTACAGGGCAAGGCCGAAGCGAAAGAAGCGCGCCTTATCGTCGTTATCGGCACGCGCGGCGGCGTCGGCGCCAGCACTATCGCCGTCAATACCGGCTGGCTGCTGGCGCACGAACTGAAATTCAACTGCGTCCTGCTCGATCTCGACCTGCACTTCGGCACGACGTCCTTGGCGCTCGATCTCGAGCCCGGGCGCGGCTTGCGCGACATCGTCAATTCGCCGCAGCGCCTCGACGGGCTGATGATCGCCAGCTCCATTGTTCAGGAAAGCGATACTTTCTCGGTGCTGGGCGCGGAAGAAGCCGTCGACGAATTCGTGCAAATGGACAGCGGTGCGATCACGGCCTTGCTCAAGGAAATGATGGGCAATTTCGATTACGTCGTCGTCGATTTGCCGCGCCATTTGCTGGCGACGCAGAAACGCCTTCTGACCACGGCTCACGACATCGTTCTCGTCACCGAATTGTCGCTGGCCGGCATCCGCGATTCCCTGCGCATCAAAACCGCGCTGAACACTCTCGGCTGCGCTGCAACCCTCACCGTCGTGGCGTCGCGCACCGGCCCCACCCGCGCGGGGCAGGTCGACATGGCCTCTTTCGAAAAGGGCGCGCAGATCAAGATAAACGCCGTCATTCCCGAGGACCACAAATCCGTCACCACGGCATCCAACAGCGGCAAGGCGCTGGGCGAAGTCGCCCGCAATGCCCCCGTGACAAAAGCCCTTTTAACGCTGGCGCAAAAATTAAGCGGCGGCGCGAAAGTTGACACGAAAAAAACCGGAGATCATTTTTTCAAATTTTTTGACGGCATTATGAAAAAAGCGACACAGAAAAAGCCGTCTCCGCATAAGGAGAGTTAAACCATGGCGCCCGATGGCACGGCACCTCCGCGGGACATGACAATCCCGACCTTGCGGGACCGCATCCTGCCGGAATTGCGCATGCGCATGCCGATCGACAAGGCGCGTTTGACGCCGCGCGCGGATGTCGCCCGCGAGGCCAAGCATGTCGTCGCGACCTATCTGGCCGGTAACCGGCTGGAGCTTAACCTGCTCGACCAGCGCGATCTTGTAACCGCGCTTGTAAACAGCTTTCTGGTGGAAAGCAGTTCGGCAGCGCTGGGGACGCGTACGGATGCTCCGGCTTCGCTGCCGTTGAAATCGGTTATTCCGACATCATCCACCACCGCCAATATAACGCTCGGCGCGCTGCTGGAACCGCCGCACGGTGAAACTTACGCGCGCCCGTCCAGCCGCAGCAGCGTCGATCAGGCCAAGACCAAACTGCAGCCCATTGTGCTGGAACGCATCGATACCTCCGCCGCCGCCAAGATGAGCCGCGAGGATCTGGGCCGCGACCTGACCGGCCTCGTCACCGAATTGCTGCTTGAGCAGAAAATCCAGCTGAACGCCGCCGAAAGGCAAGAACTTGTAACACAACTGCTCGACGACATGCTTGGTCTCGGGCCTCTCGAGCCGCTATTGGCCGACGAAACGATTTCCGAAATCATGGTCAACGGGCCGAAGCAGGTTTACATCGAACAAAAAGGCAGGCTGACCTTGTCCGACGTGCGTTTCCGCGACAACGCGCATGTGCTGGCCATTGCCACCCGCATCGTCACCGCCATCGGGCGGCGCATCGATGAAAGTTCGCCTCTCTGCGACGCCCGCCTGATGGACGGCAGCCGCGTCAATATCATCATCCCGCCGCTGGCCATCGACGGCCCCACCATCACCATCCGTAAATTTTCGAAAAAGAAAATCATGCTGGATACGATGGTCAAATTCGGCAGCATGTCGCCGCAGATGGCCAAGGTCTTGCGTATCGTCGGCCGGTCGCGCGTGAATATCCTGATTTCGGGCGGCACCGGCTCCGGCAAGACCACGCTTCTCAATGCCCTCTCGCAGATGATCGACCATGGCGAACGCATCGTCACCATCGAAGACGCCGCCGAGTTGCAACTACAACAACCGCATGTCGTGCGGCTGGAAACCCGTCCGGCCAATCTCGAAGGCCATGGCGAGATTACCATGCGCGATCTTCTGAAAAATGCCCTGCGCATGCGTCCCGACCGCATTATCGTCGGCGAGACGCGCGGCGGCGAGGCCATCGATATGCTGCAGGCGATGAATACCGGCCATGACGGTTCATTATCCACCGTCCACGCCAATCGCCCGCGCGAGGCGCTGATGCGGCTTGAAAACATGGTGGGATTGGCGGTCGCCAACCTGTCGCCGCGCGCGATCCGGCAGCAAATCGCCTCCGCCGTCGACATGATCATCCAGGTCAGCCGCATGCGGGACGGCTCGCGCCGCATCACGCATATTTCAGAAATCACCGGCATGGAAGGCGAGGTCATCACCATGCAGGACCTGTTCACCTGCGAGGTGGTCGGCGAGGCTGCCGACAGCAAACTCACCGTCGATTTCAAAAACCATGGCCTCCGCCCGCATTGCTTGCCGAAGGCCGCTTATTACGGCCTCGATAAACAATTGCTGGAGTCGCTGGAATGACGGCGGGCGTGACGCTTTACTGGGTTGTCGGCGGCGGCACTTTCCTGCTGGTGTTCCTGATCGGCGCGATGATGAACGACGGTTCCGGCGATCTCGATCGCCGTCTGGAACGCGTCGGCCCCCAGGGCACGGTGCGGAAAATCGCCACCGGCGACCGCCTGCATGCCGTGCGCCGGTCGGGCGACAGCGGTTTCGCGCTGCTTAATATCCTCGTCCGCATGCTGCCCAACCCCGACAAACTGCGCGAACGGCTGGCCCGCACCGGAAAAAACATCACGCTCGGCGAATATCTTCTGATGAATTTCCTGTCGCTGCTGGTTTTTTTCGTCATCTTCCGCATGCTGGGCTGGAGCAACACCACCATCGTTCTGATGTCGTTGGGATTGGGGTTAGGGCTGCCGCATTTCGTCACCGGCTTTATCGGCAAGCGCCGCATCAAGAAATTCCTCGCCGGTTTTCCCGAAGCCATTGACACCATGTGCCGTGGCTTGCGCTCGGGGTTGCCGGTCACGGAATCCATTGCATCGGTCGGCCGCGAAATGCCCGACCCCGTCGGCATCGAATTTCACAGAATCAGCGACGGCGTGCGGATGGGCAAAAGTTTGGAGTCCGCGATGTGGGAAGTCGCCAAGCGCATCAATGTGCCGGAATACCGCTTCCTGATTATCGCCATGGCGATTCAAAAAGAAACCGGCGGCAATCTGGCCGAAACCATGGGCAATCTCGCCGATCTCATAAGAAAGCGCCGCCAGCTGCGCCTGAAGGTCAAGGCGATGTCGGCGGAAGCCAAGGCCAGCGCGATGATCATCGGCTCTCTGCCCTTCATCATGTTCTCGCTTCTGCTGCTGATCAGCCCCGATTACATGATGACGATGTTCCACGATCTGCGCGGCAAGATTTTGCTCGGCTCCGCCCTTACCTGGATGGCGATCGGCTGGGCCACCATGATTAAAATGATAAGCTTCGAGCTATGAACTTGGACGCACTTCTGCATAACCCCAATTTCCTGTCCGGCCTGTGCGGTGTCGGAGCCTTCGGCGTTGTCATCCTGATCTGGACGGCTTTGGTCGAGAACGATCCGTTGCCCGCGCGGCTGAAAAACATCACGCAGCGCCGGTCGGAACTGCGCGACGCCGAGCGCCGCAAAAAACTGTCGCGCCGCCCCGCCGCCAACCGCATCGGCATGATCAAGCAGGTGGTGCAGAAACTGCGTCTGGAGCAGGGGCGGAAGCTGGACGAGTTGCGGCTGAAACTGGCGCGCGCCGGTTACCGCGCGCGCGATACCATTTTTCTTTATCTCTTTCTGAAACTGGCCTTACCCATCGGCATGGGTTTCGCCGGATTTTTCTTTATCTTCGGCGTGCATCTTTTCAATCTGAAACCGGCATTGGGATTCGTCGTAGTGATCATGGCGGCCATTCTCGGCCTGATGCTGCCCGACATCTTTATCAAGAACCAGAGCCAGAAGCGGGCGCAGGTGCTGCGGAAAGCCATGCCCGACGCGCTCGATCTAATGGTGATCTGCGCCGAGGCGGGATTAAGCCTCGATTCGTCTTTCGACCGCGTCAGCCGCGAAATCGGGCCGTCCTGTGCCGAACTGGCCGAGGAAATCGGCCTGACCGCCGTCGAGCTTAGCTTCCTGCCGGATCGCTCGAAAGCGCTGCAAAACCTCGCCGACCGCGTGCCTTTGCCGGGCGTCGTGGCGCTGGCCAACACCCTCATCCAGACCGAGAAATACGGCACGCCCCTGGCGCAATCCCTGCGCGTGCTGTCGGCGGAAATGCGCGACGACCGCATCATGGCGGCAGAAACCAAGGCGGCGAAACTGCCTGCTACGCTGACGATTCCCATGATCCTCTTCATTTTGCCGCCGCTGTTCGTCGTGCTGATCGGTCCCGCCGTTCTCAAGATCATCGGCATAGCCAACGGGCATTAATGGATTTCTAAGAAGATATGCGCCATAATGGCCTGCCCGACTGAAAGGGCCTTCATGCCAAAACCGAAAAAATCCCCCGCTCAGAAAAACCGCACACGCCACGACGACACGTTGGCGCAACATCGCCACTGGCTGGCGCGCGCCGAAGCCGTTGCCAACCAGCCGGTCAGCCATGGCGGCAGCCCGCATCCGTCCGTCAAAGTCGGCGCGGTTCTGGTCGATAAAAAAGGCCGCGAGATTGCGTCATCCGCCAACCGCTTCGCCCACGGCGTCGACCGCCGCCGCAAGGAGCGCTACAAGGACGGCACGAAATCGCTGTGGATCAATTGCGCCGAGCAACTTGCCATCATGAAGGCCTTACGCGCCCGTGCGGATGTGAACGACGCCCGGCTGTACGTGACGATGGAACCCTGCACGGTTTGCGCAGGCCTGATCGCCGAGCTCGGCGTAAAGCAGGTCTGTGTGCCGGTGGGGGCGCTGCGCCGCTACGCGCGGCTGAAAGCCAAATGGAAAGACAGCATAGAGATCGGCATGACCAAGCTGGCCGAAGCGGGCGTGCAACTGATATCGATCGATACGAAAACCAGAAGGTAGTGCGTTTCCCGTTTACGTAGATTCGAATTCTCCAGTTTCGTCACACCCGCGCAAGCGGGTGTCCCGTTTGGCTCTTAACGGCTTAACAGAAAACGGGATGCCCGCTTTCGCGGGCATGACGAGCCGATGGTTTGGTTTGTCTAATTGGAGAGTGTTCCAGATTTATAAAATTACTCTTTTTTAACCCTAGATATCCTTCTGAATCGGCGGGAATAAAACCAGCTCAAACCGTAACGATAAATTCATAATAATCGTGGATAGTATCCGCACGTATTTTAAAAAATAATAGTGAGAATAACTTTGGCCATAACCGCCCGCACCCGTGCGCGAGCACAACGAAGACGACAAGAAGCCGTCCAGCGTTTCCACCGCATCGGCAAAGCGAGCCTCCCGCTCCATCGCGATATCGCGCTGGCGGCCTTCGAGGTGGCGGCCAGCTACGATCCGAACCACGTGCCGACGCATGTGATGATCGCAAAAATCCACAGACAGAAAGGCGATATCGCCAAAGCCCGGGCCGCCCTGAAAACCGCGCGGATGAATTCCCGCTCGATCCGCGATTACAGGCTGGTCGCGGGCGAACATTTCGCGTTGGAAAGAACGGCAGTGCTGGAGCGCGTGAAAAGCCGCTTTGTCAAAGAAGAAACGCGCCCCCATCACGGCCTTATCGTGGAAGCACCCTCGGCGCGGCCCGCCTGAATCCTCACTGCAGCGAATACTGCGCCAGGTTGCGGTAGAACTGGTCGGATTCCGGCGTCAGCCGGTCGCCGTAGCTGCGCATATGCTGCACGGTGCCCTTGATCTCCGGTTTCGCATCCTCGCGGCCGTCCAGCGCCGACATCGACATGCCGTCGAACGGCGCAAATAAGTCGGTCAGCAGGGTATTGAAGGAACGCAGCGTCTCGTCCTCGGGCGCCAGATAAATCCATTCGTTTTCGTTGATCGATTCCGGCAGCTGCAACCCCACCGCCGTGTCATGAACGATATTCTTCTGCGGCAGCAGGTCGAGAATTTCGAAAAACTGGCCGGCCAGTTTGTGCTTGCGTTCGGAGTTTGTGTATTTGCGCGGCGCGCCGGTTGCCGTCCCGTTATGCGTATAGGAAATCTCGACCTCGCGGCCCGAATCCGCCGAAGCGAACTGATAGATGCCGTTATGAACGACATACTGTCCCGCCTGCGGCTTGCGCATCACCCGCACGAAAGACTGGCCATATTCGGCATCCTTTACGCCACGGTCATCGACCCACGCCGCGATATTGGCCACGCGCAACTGGTGCGGCGCCGCCGGCACCGACATGATTTCATTCACCGGCTTGATCAGGCTGTCCACGGGCCGGAACAGGTCGCGCGCGCCGAGCGTCACGCCGACATGCGGCAACGCGGAATGGTAATTCCATGTTCCGGCGTCCAGCGCCGCGTCCATATTGCGGTTGATTTCCTCGCTCTGCTCTTCCAGATACAGCATATTGATCATGTGCGAGATGCGTTTCTGCAGATTGCGGTCGAGAATTTCCAGATCGTCTTTCATGGTTTCGGATACATAGCTGCCGATCGTCGCCACCGTGACGCGGTAGCCGCCGCCGCGCATGTTGCGCGTCAGATCCATCAGGGTGCGCGTCAGGTAGGTCGCGTCCATGTCGTAGATTTTATAATTTCCGGCTTCCTGCAAAAGCTCGAACTGCCTGACGGCTGCCCATTCGGCAGGGAAGTTATCAGGCCCCAGCTTGACGCCCTTGGCGACCAGATCGTCGAGGTTCTGCCGCATCTTTTCGGGAAACCAGACATCGATGGAAGCGGATTTTCCGATACGCTGCACATAGGAAAATCCGGCCGTGATTTTACGGCCGGCGGGCGCCGGTGAGGTAAACATTTTATTTATGGAGAATTGCGGCGCCCCTCCTTGCGAAGCGGGTGCTGCACTTTTTACGCTATCGCTCTGCGCCCGCTGAGGCGGTCGCAACCGCGAAGACGCGGTGGCCTGCATCATTTCCTCTCCCTTCGCCGGTATGAGCCGGATCAGGTTCAACGGGTGTAATCTCAGCCCTTGAGCGCATCACGCGCCCGAGGACACCCCGGGTTATGGGAAGATACTAGATCGGATCGGCGGGCGTTGTCAAAAAATGTCCTCTTCCATCGCATCGCCGCCCAGAACTTTGCGGATGATTTGAAACGAAAATCCGGCGCGCGCCATCGCCGCCATGTCTTTCAGATGACGCGCAGCATCGGTGGCGCCCGCGCGATAGGGGCCCAAGCGACGGCGGCGCGCCAATTTGATCGCCGCGTTCATCTCGGCCGATTCCGGATCGCCGTTATCTTCGTCGTTTTGCATAATCGCGGCGTCGATCGTTTCACCGCTCACGCCTTTGACGCCGAGCGCACGTTGAATGGCGCGGCGGGAACGCCCCGCGCGGCGCAGGCTGCGGGTTCTGGTTTCGGCGTAAGCGACATCGTTCAGAGCGCCGGATTTCCTGTGCCGCTCGATGATCGTCTCGATAGCCGCGCGCAACTGTTTTTGTTTTTCATGATCCTGCGCAAAAGCCGGATCGCGCATCGCCGTCCGCCGCAAACGGTTTTCCAGCACGCGCCGCAGGGAAGCTTCGGAGGCCGCATACCGGCTGAGGTAATGCAGGGCTATGTTCGCCAGCCGTTCGGGGTTGGGGATTTTAACACGGCGCGCCGATTCTTTTACGTGTTTTTTATGCACAACACTCTCCGGAAAAGAGGATTATCTTAAATGAATTTTAAAGTTTAGGCATCTAGAGTAAGCGACAAGAAAAGAAAAAACCAAGGCCAGGAATATTCGGGGAGTGTCTATGTGCGGCGAGTTAAACCGCTATTTTATTGAGCTCCAGCCGGTCGAAGGCACACCGGCCCCACGCTACCGCGAAACCGAATTGCGGCGCGCTCTCGCAGCACAATTCCTTGAAAGAATCGGCGAATGGCTCAAGCATCACGAGCTTGACGATAAAGTCGCGACCATGGCGATTACCGCGCTCGGTCAGGTGCAGATCACATGCGAGGCGGACATAATCAACCAGATTCGCGGACAGGATGATCTGAATATTGCGGCGATCCGGCAGAGTTCGTTATTTGTGGAAAATACCAGCCGCTGGAACGAAGCCCGGTAGGATCAGGCGTCCGCTTTCGCGGCAAATTGCGCCAGAAAAAGCCTTAATTCCTCCATCCCCAGCCCCTTGTCGGCGCTCGTTGTCATGACCGTGGGGCGGGCGGCGGGGTGCTTGTTCAAGAGAGCCATGATCTGGCGCGGGCGGGTGTCGCGGTCGTTGGCGCGCACCTGATCGTCCTTGGTCAGCACGATCTGGTAGCTGGCTGCCGCGCGATCGAGAAACTTCATCATCACGGTATCGTTGGCCATCACGCCATGACGGCCATCGATCAAGAGGCAAACACAACACAGGGCAGGGCGGGTCTGCAAATAATGATGCACCAGCAAATTCCAGTGATCCTTTTCGGCGGCGGGCGCTTCGGCATGGCCGTAACCCGGCAGATCGACCAGCATCAGCCGGTG
>JAATFY010000012.1 GCA_015654915.1 Rhodospirillales bacterium | reverse complement strand
GCCCGCGCAGCATCACGATCCGCAGCTGGCATGACGCAGCAGAGCGCCGCGTTCTCCTCAGCGTCGCCGATACCGGTCCCGGCGTACCGCCGGAAATCCGCGCCCGGGTGTTCGAACCGTTTTTCACAACCAAAAGCGGCAAGGGCGGCACCGGCGTCGGCCTGTCGCTTTGCATCAACATCGTGGCCTCGCATGGCGGCCAGGTCCTCCTGGAAGATACACCCGGTGGTGGCGCCACGTTCGTGGTCAGCATGCCGATGGCAGAAACCGATCATGAAACCGAGAGTGCACATGCGCAGCCGGATATCGTGTTGCCCGCCCATCTCAAATTCCTGTTGGTCGATGACGAAATCGAACTGGCCCAGACACTCGCCGATCTTCTGGAGCCCGAGGGGCATGAGATAGATATTGCCATTAATGGGCAAGTCGCCCTCGAGAAACTGCATAAGACGGCCTATGATGTAATTATCAGCGATTTGCGCATGCCAGTAATGGACGGCCCTGCCCTTTACGAAGCCCTGAAGCGCGAGTTGCCATCTTACTTGAACAAGATTATCTATGTTACGGGCGACACGTTATCTTCCCATGTCCAGACCTTCCTGAGCACCTATCCTGTGCCTGTCGTTGAAAAACCGTACCGCCTGAGTGACGTCCGCCGCGCCGTGGCGACTTTATTGAAACAGAACACCGGCAAGCCGGCCTGAAGCCCAATGATCCGGCAAGTGCCGGATCAGGAAAGACAGATATCGACCGATGCGTATGCTGATTATCGATGACGAAGAAGATATCTGCGACCTGATCGCCGAGGTCGGAGAAATGCGCGGCCTCGACGTCAAGGCCATCAACAACCCGGAAAACGTTTTGGCCACGCTGGCGGGCTTCAAGCCTGATTTCATTATGCTCGATCTCATGATGCCCAATACGGACGGTGTCGAGCTGTTGCGCCTTCTGGCGGCTCACGCCAAAGAAGCCAAAATATGCCTTATCAGCGGAAGCGATACCCGCGTGCTGAACAGCGCGCGGCGGCTCGGCAGCGCCCACGGCCTCAACGTTGTTGCCGCGCTTGAAAAACCGCTCAATATTTCCATTCTGGGCGGCCTTTTCGACCAGATCGTCGCAGGGGGCAAAGACGCCGCCAGCCAGGGCCTCGCACAAGCCATAGCTGGGGGCCAGTTCACTCTGCATTACCAGCCGGTCATCGAAATGGCGACGCGACGCGTCAAGGGCGCCGAAGCTCTGGCGCGCTGGTCGCATCCGCATCGCGGCACATTATTGCCCGACGCCTTTCTCGAACAGGTCGTCAATGACGGGCTGATGCAGGCTCTAATGGATGTCGTTGTTCAGACCTCTGTCACCCAGGCCGCCAAATGGCAGGCCGCCGGAGAGAACCTGATTTTGTCGATGAATGTGACGGCGTCCACGCTGCTCGACCTCAGCCTGCCCGACCGGATCGCCGAACTATGCAAACAACACGGCATTTCTTCGGAAAAGCTGATCCTCGAAGTCACGGAAACGGAGGCGATGCAGGATGTGACGCGCACCATGGACGTTCTGTTGCGCATGCGTATCCGCAATATCGGCGTATCCATCGACGATTTCGGCACCGGCCATTCCTCGCTGCGCGAATTGCAGCGCATGCCTTTCAGCGAAATGAAAATCGATAAAAGTTTCGTCACCGAGATGGTGACAAACAAGGATTGCGCTGCCATCGTTAATTCCATTATCGATCTGGCCCATAACCTTGGCCTGAAAGCCGTCGCCGAGGGCGTGGAGGATATCCGCATCTGGCGCATGCTGGCCGACAAAGGCTGCGACTATGCGCAGGGCTTTTATATGGGCAAGCCGATGCCCGCGAATGAATTCGACATGTGGTTGAAAAACTGGCGCGCCAAACCGGCGGATTGAAATTTTATCCTATATTCCATCACGCCAGATTGTCACTGAACGTATAAAACTTCATAAAAATAATAGCCGTTGGAACCCGTGTCATTGTTATTGACGCAACCGATCGGTTTGCCGACCAGGTTTGTGGGCCATGCCGCGCTGGGTATTGTCGCGGCTGCGGCGGCAAAATTACCGAGATCGTTGACAGCCGGCGTCGAGGCTAATGCATTGGCTTTGCTGTTGATGGAATCGCATACGCCAGAGGACACTTTCAATACCGCCAACTGGTCGACAGCCGTGGTGCCCAAGCCAGGAACGGCGCCGGTCGGGTAAAGCCAGACATCGTTGGCGGGATCGTTGGCCATCGTTACCGAAGGCACCGTGACGCCGCCACCGGTCGGCGAGAACAGCGCATTATTATTGCTGGTGTTGGATACATTGATGTCAACAG
>JAATFY010000025.1 GCA_015654915.1 Rhodospirillales bacterium | reverse complement strand
CCCGCGCCATGTCGAGGAAGCGATTTACCTGCATCCCGCCGTCGAGGAATGCATCGTGGCGGGCGTGCCGGACGATTATCGCGGCGCGACTGTGAAAGCCTTCATCAAGTTACGCGCGGGCGACACGCTGACGAAGGACGATCTGAAAACATTCCTGAAAGACACGCTGTCGCCGATGGAAATGCCGAAGCTGGTCGAGTTCCGCGCCAGCCTGCCCAAAACGCTGATCGGAAAACTTTCGCGCAAGATGATTCTGGAAGAAGAGGCGGCGAAGCCAAAAACTTAACGTATCATTGTCCCGCCGGCTGCGAATATTTCGCCAGTTCAACCTGCGCGCGCAAATCGATCTCATCGAGGATTTCGCCAAGACGCGGATCGGTGATCTGGGCGCGGCGGGCGCTGACGATCCGCGCCAGCTGCAGCAGTTTTTCGCGGGAAATCGTGCCGGTCAGAAGCTGTATGCGCAATTCTTCCAGCCGGTCGAGGATATCCTGCGCCCTTAACTTGCCGCGCGAGGCATGGGCGAGGGCGTCATCGACTTCCTGAACGCCGAGTACGCCGGAAACGGCGCCGGTACCCGCCACGCCATGCACGGAATCGGCATCGCTGCTTTCATCGAGATGTTTGGCAAAGCTGGTGCCGCTGGCACCGCTCGTTTTGGCGGCGCGCTTGACCGGCTGCGCCGCGCGGATCGATCCCGGACCTTCGATTTTACTGATCACGTTTCTTGCCCCGTTTTCTGCGTCCCACCCCTGGCTTGGGGGTGAGGAAAATGACCTGTTAGCTGTCCAACCGGCAATTTCTGCCTTCACATAAGGACTATTCTAGCCATAAACCGGCCTGAAAGGCACCTGAAAAAATCGAACAGATTCAAATCATTGGCAAAAAGGACTCGGAAATACGGCTTTTGGCACACGCTTCGCATTGATACCCGCACGAGGATCCAGGGGTTGTCATGTCCGTTTCGTTACCAAAAGTTGTTCTCTCCTCTCCCCCCCACCAACCGGCGGTGTCCAGTCGCGCCCGCTGGCTCTCCCTCCTTGCGGCTTTGGGCATGACACTTCTGATCCTCGCACCTCTTCACGCCGCTCACGCCGCTTCGCGCCTCAAGGATGTCGTCAATTTCGAAGGCGTGCGCGACAATATGCTGGTGGGCTACGGCCTCGTCGTCGGCCTCAACGGCACCGGCGACACACTGACGAATGCGCCTTTCACCGAACGCAGCCTGATCGGCATGTTGGAGCGGCTCGGCATCAACACCAGCGGCGACTTCAACACCATTAAAACCAAGAATATCGCCGCCGTCATGGTCACGGCGACTTTGCCGCCCTTTACATCGGAAGGCGCGCGCATCGACGTTACGGTTGGCACCATGGGCGATGCCAAGAGCCTTCAGGGCGGCGTGTTGCTGGTGACGCCGTTGCAGGGCGCCGACGGCGAGGTCTATGCCGTCGCGCAAGGCACGGTTTCGAGCGGTTTCAGTGCCAGCGGCGCCAGCGGCTCGACGGTTACCAAAGGCGTTCCCACCTCGGGCCGCATATCGAACGGCGCGATTGTCGAGCGCGAAGTGAATTTCCGCCTTGCCGACCTTACGACCATGCGCCTGTCTTTGCGCAACCCCGATTTCACCACCGCCCAGCGCGTCGCCGACGCGATCAACAAGCATCTGAAAAGCACGACATCGGCCGAAGCGGTCGACTCGACCACCGTGCGGCTGCAGGTCCCCGATAATCGCCGCGGCGACATCGTCGGCCTGATGACCGACATCGAACAATTAACGGTGGTGCCGGATCAGGTTGCCCGCGTCGTGATCGATGAACAGTCGGGCGTGATCGTGATGGGCGAGAACGTCCATATCAATACGGTCGCCATTGCGCAGGGTAACCTCACGATCAAGATCAGCGAAACGCCGCAGGTCTCCCAGCCTTCGCCGCTGTCGCAGGGCGGCACGACGACCGTTGTCCAGCGCAGCGATGTCAGCATCGATGAAAACAAGGATGCCAAAATGGCCATGCTTCATGCCGGTACCGGCGTGAGCCTGCAGGAGTTGGTGCAGAGCCTGAACGCGCTCGGCATCGGCCCGCGCGACATGATTTCGATCATGCAGTCGATCAAGGCCTCTGGCGCCCTGCAAGCCGATCTGGAGTTGATGTGATGGACAGCAGCCTGCAAAATATCGGCGATATGGCGGTGATGCAGTCGTCGGCGCCACAACTCGCCCGCATGGGCAAAAGCGGCAACATTGACAAAGCGTCGAAAGATTTTGAAAGCATGTTCATGTCGCAGATGCTGCAGCCGATGTTCGAAGGCATGTCGACCGACCCACTTTTCGGCGGCGGCCATGGCGAGCAGGTGATGCGTACCTTTCTGGTGCAGGAATACGGCAAGATCGCCGCGCAAGGCGGCAACATCGGCATCGCGGCGGAAGTGAAGAATGAAATGATCCGGGCGCAGGCCGCGGCAAACGGCAACGGAGGACAAAATGGCGTATCTCGATAGACTCCCGGCAAAGCCGGCGTTGAAGGAAAAAACGCCCGAGCTTGTTTTGATCGAGGCTACCGTCGCCCTGATGAACGAACTGGTAAAAGTGATGGCGCTGGAAATCGATCTCCTCACGGCGCGCAAACTTGACGAACACAAAGAACTTCTGAAGCAGAAACAGCGGCTGACCATGGACTATCGCTCCAATATGAAGTCCATCGCCGTGCAGCCCGCCCTTTTGAAACAGCTGCCTGAAAACGTGCGCGAAGCGGTCCGGATTTCGGCCCAGAAACTGGCCGATATGACCGACCGTAACGCCAAATTCCTGCGCGGCGCGGTCATGGCGACGCAACGCCTGATCCAGAACATCGTTTCGATCGTCAAGCAGGAAGTCTTGCCGACCTCGGGTTATCGCAACCTGAATACGGCGCATCTCCAGCTTGGCACCTACAGCCCTACCTGCAAACCCGTCACCGGAAGCCGCACAGCCTAGAAAGGCGTTTTGACCATGGATTCAGTCAACAGTTCTTCCGATCTTTCATCGCAGGCGCTAAGTTCGGCGGCAAGCCTTCTGTTGTCCCTTAACGGCGGGGCTAGCAGCGATACTGCGGGAGCCAAGCTTTTCGCCAATTTTCTGTCGCAGACCCAGACGGGCGGAAGCGCCTACGACGCATCCTCAAAAACAAACGCGCAAAGCTCGTTTGTGACTGGCGCATCCAAGAATAGCGCGCCGAATGGAACGCTGGCATCGCTGCCGGTATTGAAAAATCTGAGCTCGGCTTTGCACCGTATACTGGACAAGCTGCAGGGGCAAAACGGTTCCAAATTCGCATCCGGCGCATCGCAAAAAGATGCGACGACACGCGGTAACAATTCATCGTCATCCGCGACCGCAAAGCCGAAGGCGAACGCCGGCACGAGTGACAGCGATCAGGCGGCGAATGCACAGGATGCAAATTCCTCCGGCGCGTCGCAAACGCCTGCGCAATCCTGTTCCAATACGACGAACTCATCGCCAGCGCCTGCGCCCGCGACTTCCGCAACGGCCTCCGCCGATAACACAACAGCCGATTCTTCCGCGCCGCCGACGGTTACGGATGTTCTGGCCGCGCTGCAACTGCTTGCGCAAATGGTCCAGCAGCAATTGCAGGCGACGCAACCGGCTGGCAATACCGCCGATCCGTCGCAAGCGACGGATGCTTCTTCGGCAAATGCCGACAACGCAACCGGCAATAGTGCGAGCAATGCCGATCCGCTGACAATGACGCAGGCACTGACCAATCTGCTCATGCTGGCCCAACTGGCGGCTAAGCAATTAGGTGCCACGCAGGCGGCGGCGGATCAAAGTCTGGCGGCGGCTCCGGCGTCAGGCGATGCATCGACCCAAGCGGCGACTTCAACTCCCGCGACACTCCCGTCCGACGCGCAACTTCTGGCCGATCTGAAGGCGCTGATGGATGCAATCAAGGCCAATATAGGAGCCGCGCAAAACGATGCCGGCCAAACCACGGTTGCGGCAGGCGCAGGCTCGACGACGGCCGTCGCCGCATCGCAGGACAGCCCGCTCAAAACATCAGTTGCACCTTTAGGCGCATCCAAAAACGACTGGATACAGCAGGACAGTTTCCTGAACCTGTTTAACCCTACGCCTGCGAATATGCCCAACACACAAGCCGCAACCAACGCCAGCTTCGTTCCCTTTGCGACTGGCGGCATGATGGGGGATGCAAGCGGCAAGGACGGCGCCTCGCTCGATCTCGATCTGAATTCGCAGGGCAGCAATACCGCGGCGCGTGCCTCCGACGGCACGAATTTGTCCACGGCGGTGCCGGCATCGTCCTCCGCCAGCCCCTACAGTTTCGCCAGCCAACTTTCCGCCACGCGCACGGCCAATCTCGGCCCGACCGGCTTGCCCGCCGCCGTCGAGCAGGTGATCCTGCAGCTGAACCGCAACGCCAAAAGCGGCAACGACCAGATGACGTTGCAGTTGAATCCGGCCGATCTGGGCCGCGTCAGCATCAAGCTCGATTTCGGAAGTGACGGTAAGGTTCAGGGAACGGTCGTGGCCGACAATCCGGCCACGCTGGATCTGCTTTTCAAGGATGTGAGAAGCCTCGAGCGAGCCCTGCAGGAGGCGGGTTTGCGCGCTGATCCCGGAAGCCTGCAATTCAGCCTGGGCGGCCAGACGGGGCAATCCTTCGCCCAGACACCCGGCGATTCTTCGTCTTCTTCGGCGAAATGGAATGCAAGCCTTGCGCCGGATATAACCACCGACCTGTCCGCAGTTTCCGCCGACACCACCGAAACCTATTACCTGACGCCGAACCGCGTCAATTTGCGCGTCTAAGGAGAAGGCCATGACAACAACCACCGTTCCCCCGCTCAGCAACAACAATGATCTGCTGAACAACTATATCAGCCAGCAACAGCAGGCTGCTGCGGCCGCGAATGCGAGTTCAAATTCCGCCAACGGTTCCAGCGCGACCGATTCCACATCCGTGGCGGGGTTATCCGGAAACTTCAATACCTTCCTGAATATTCTCATGACGCAGCTGAAATATCAGGATCCCACCGCAGCGACGGATACCAACCAGTTCACGCAGGAGCTGGTGGAATTCTCGGGCGTCGAGCAGCAGCTCAATACCAACACCCTTCTGCAGCAGCTGGTCAGCGCAAGCGGCGCCGGCGGCGTTAAATCGCTGCTCAATTATGTGGGCCAGTATGTCGAAGTGCCTTCGACCAACAACCAGATCCTGGTGCAGAACGGCCAGGCCGATTTCGCTTACACGCTGCCAAGCGCCGCGCAGAACGTCGGGCTGACCGTGCAGAATGCGAGCGGCCAGACGGTCGCCACGCTTACCGGTCCCACCAACGGTGGCGTCAACAACGTCGCCTGTAACGGGCAAGACAGCGACGGCAAT
>JAATFY010000226.1 GCA_015654915.1 Rhodospirillales bacterium | reverse complement strand
TGCGCACCGGCGCAGCAAAAACTGGTGCGGCCATTGCCCAAAATGCCGGTTCGTATTTCTGGCGCTTGAGCCTTTTACCAACAAGCAACGCCTGACGAATATTTTCGGCAGGGATTTGCTGGCTGATCCGAGCCAGAGAGAGGGCTTTGCCGAACTGTGCGGCCTTGCCGCAACAAAGCCCTTCGAATGCGTCGGCGAGATCGAGGAAAGCGCGTTGCTGATGGAAAAACTCTTCACCACCGCCGCATGGAAAGACGACGTCATCGTGCAGGATCTGGGCCAGAAGCTTCTTCAAAACACGAAAAATTTCGACAAAAGATATGAGGCGCTTTTCGTGACGAAGCCGGATCACCGCGTGCCGGAAAAATATCTAAGGATAATCGATGCGTGTCGCTGACCTGAAAAACAAAAAGATCGTTATCTGGGGATTAGGCCGCGAAGGAAAAGCAGCGGGCGAATTTATTCGTAAACAACTACCGATGCAAAAGCTTGTCTTTGTCGACGAAGCGCCTAACGCTGCCATGCCGGATAAATTGCGAGCGGGCGACGAGGTTATCCGCGGCAGCGACGGCGTTAAAAGCGCCCTGCATGATGCCGACATCATCATCATCAAATCGCCGGGCGTCAGCCTCTATCATCCACTGATGATGGGCCGCCAAACGCCTGTGACATCCCTGCTCAATCTGTGGTTCGCCGAACCGCGCACGGCAACGACGATCTGCGTCACCGGCACCAAGGGCAAAAGCACCACCGCATCCCTGCTGGCCCATACGCTGAACGCGCTGGGCAAGAAAGCCGTCGCCGTCGGCAATATCGGCGTGCCGGTCACGGAGGTTTCGGGCAACGACGCCGATTTTATTATTATCGAAACGTCGAGCTACCAGACCGCCGATTTTTCCGGCGCCTGCGATATCGGCATCTTGACGTCGCTTTATCCCGAGCATCTGGACTGGCATAAATCGCTAGCCGCCTATTACAGGGACAAGCTTAATCTGCTTGCCCATAGCCGCGTAAAAATCATCAATGCCGAAGCGGCGGAAACCATCCGGCAGCAAAATATCGCGCTGGACGACACGATTTCTTTCAATCATCCGTCCGGTATCCATGTGAAAGACGGCGCGATTTACGATAAAGCCGCGCGCGTTGGAACGCTGCAAAACAAACATCTGTCGCGACAGCATAACCTGGTAAATGTCTGCGCCGTCCTGACGGTTATTCACCAGTTGGGGCTGGATATGGCGGCGGCGCTGCGCGGCATGGAAGATTTCGAAGGTCTGCCACACCGGCAGCAGGAGCTGGGCGAAAAAAACGGCGTTCTGTTCGTCGATGACAGTATTTCCACAACGCCGCAATCGGCGATTGCCGCCATGGAAGCCTACAACGGCAAACCGATAACGTTGATCGCGGGAGGATATGATCGCGGCATCGATTACAGTCCCCTGACCGATTATGTGCGGCAGAAAAATATCCATGCCGTCATATGCATGGGGCCGAGCGGCCAGCGCATTCACGATGCGCTCGAGAAAACCGGTGCCGGCCATATATATATGTCCACCTCGATGCCGGAAGCGGTTGCTTTGGCCAAGAAATACACGCCGGAAGGCGGCGTGGTGCTGCTTTCCCCCGCCGCGCCCAGTTACGGCATGTTCAAGGATTTCATCGAACGCGGCGAGAAATTCGCCGCCTGCGTGAACGAAACTGGTGGAATGGATATCGATGCAAAAGCTATATAAAAATCACCCTCCCCTTGCGGGCTTGCTGCGAATGCAGCAAGTAAAGCAGAGTTCGGGGCCGGACATGCCGACCCGGTCGAATGTGCGCAGCACATTCAGGGAGGGGTATAAAAACCTTGACCCCTCACCTGCAAAAACTAAGGTGTTACTGCGTAACACCAAGTTTTCGCTTCCTCTCCCGCAAGGGGAGAGGGATAAGGTGGGCGCATGATCCCTCTCGCTCGTTCGGACCGCTCGATTTTGGGGCGCTGGTGGTGGACAGTGGATCGCTGGACGCTGGCTACCCTGCTCGTCATCATGGGTTTCGGCATCCTGCTTATTCAGGCGGCGACACCGGCGGTGGCCATCAAGCACGGGCTCGATAATTCCTATTACGTGCAGCGCCATCTTATTATGCTGGTGCCCGCTGTCCTTATTATTTTTGGCGTCTCGCTGCAATCGCCGCGCACCGTGCGCTGGCTGGCGGTCGTATTGCTGGCGGTATTCGTGCCTCTGTTAATGTTGACGCCTTTCGTCGGCGTTGAGATCAAAGGCGCCACGCGCTGGCTGCATCTGCCGGGCCTCTCGATCCAGCCTTCGGAATTCGTAAAACCACTTTTTGCGGTCGTCGCCGCATGGCTGTTCGCCCGCCAGTGCGAGCGCAAAGGCTTCCCTGCCCTCAGCGTCAATATCCTGCTTTACATTTTGATCGTCGTCTTTCTTCTGATGCAGCCGGATATCGGCATGACGGTTCTGGTTTCTTCCATCTGGTTTGGGCAATTCTTTCTGGCCGGACTGCCGCTGATGCTGGTCGGCATTTGTCTTGCCGGCGGCGTCGCGGGTTTGTTTGTCGCCTATTATACCTTCCCGCACTTCACCTCACGCATGGACCGCTTCCTCAGCCACAACGGCGACACCTATCAGGTCGACCGCGCCATGGATGCGTTCATGAACGGCGGTCTGCTCGGCACTGGCCCGGGCGAGGGCACGGTCAAAATGTCGATCCCCGATGCGCATGCCGATTTCGTGTTCGCGGTCGCAGGCGAGGAACTTGGCCTTATCTGGTGCCTGCTGATCGTCGCCCTGTTCGCTTTTATCGTGTTGCGGGGTTTCTGGCGGCTGAAGCAGGAAAATAACCTGTTTATTGTGCTTGCGGTCAGCGGAATTTTGATCGAATTTGGCTTACAGGCGATTATTAATATGGCCTCGACCCTGCATCTGATGCCGGCCAAGGGCATGACGCTGCCGTTCATATCCTACGGCGGCTCGTCGCTCTGGGCGCTGGCCCTCAGTATGGTTATGCTGTTGGCCCTGACGCGAAAGCGATTCGGTATCAACGATATATAGTATTCAAGGAGCAATCATGACCGAACCATCAGCCCTGATCGTTCTTGCTGCCGGAGGCACCGGCGGACATGTATTTCCGGCCGAAGCGCTCGCGCGCGAGCTGCTGGGCCGCGGCTTGCGCGTCGCCCTGATGACCGATCAGCGCGGCGGCAAATTCAGCGACGACCTCGGCATTCCGGTTTACCGCACCCGTGCCAGCAGCCTCGGCAAGGGATTGTTCGGCAAAGCCCGCAGCATCATGGAAATGGGCATCGGCGTTCTGCAGGCACGCCGCCGCTTGCGCAAGCTGCGCCCCGCCGCCGTGGTGGGCTTCGGCGGCTATCCGTCCGTGCCGACGCTCTATGCCGCCGCGCAGATGAATATTCCGATTATTTTGCATGAGCAGAACGCCGTTCTCGGCCGCGCCAACCGCGTGCTGATGAGCAAAGCCAAAGTCGTGGCGACGTCGTTCCCGCATGTCGCGGGATTGAAGAACGGTGCGAACATACGTCTGGTGCAGACCGGCAATCCGGTGCGTCCGCCCTTCGCTTCCCTCCGAGGCACGCCTTACGCCCCGATGACCGAGGACGGCCCGATGAAAATTCTGGTACTCGGCGGCAGCCTCGGCGCGCGCGTGTTCAGCCAGGTTATTCCGCAGGCGCTGATGCAGATGCCCGACCATCTGCGCCGCCGCATTATCCTCGCGCAACAATGCCGCAAGGACGATCTGGAACAGGCCCGCGCATCTTTTGCGGGCGCCGGTATCGAAGCCGAGCTTTCGGATTTCTTCCGCGACGTGCCCGAACGCATGGCGGCGTCACATCTGGTGATTTGCCGCGCGGGCGGCTCCACCATTGCCGAACTGACCGCCATCGGCCGTCCCTCCATTCTCGTACCCTTCCCGCACGGCCATGCGGGCGAGCAGACCGCGAATGCCGAAGCGGTGGCCGAGGCGGGCGGCGCGTGGCTTATTCCCGAGCAGGCCTTCACAGCCGAAGCTTTAGCGGTGCGTCTTGAATCGCTAATGGCATTGCCGGGCACGCTGACGAAAACAGCCGCTGCTGCGCGCGCATGGGGCACCACCAGTGCTGCCGATAATCTGGCCGATTGCGTATGCGAGGTCGTCGGCCTCGCGGGGCCCAAGGCGCGGCGTTACGGCGAACCGTTTGCGTTCGAGAATGGCGACGCGGTCGCGAGCATCATCGCAAAGCGCGGGGAACAGGCGGCATGAGCTGGCTCCGGTCCAAAACCAACCATCATTTCAGCCCGACCGCCATCGGCGTGATTCATTTCGTCGGCATCGGCGTCATCGGCATGAGCGGTATCGCCGAAATTCTGCACAATCTCGGCTATAAGGTGCAGGGCAGCGATGTACTGGATAACGCCAACGTTAAGCGCCTGCGCGATAAAGGCATTGCCATCAGCATCGGCCACGCTGCCAAAAATCTTGGCGAGGCCAGCGTCGTTGTCACCTCCTCCGCCGTGAAGCGCGACAATCCCGAAGTCATAGCCGCCCGCGAAGCCTTGCTGCCCGTCGTGCGGCGCGCTGAAATGCTGGGCGAACTGATGCGCCTGAAATGGTCGGTCGCCGTTGGCGGTACGCATGGTAAGACGACGACGACATCGATCATCGCAACTCTGTTCGACGCGGCGGGCATGGACCCGACTGTTATCAATGGCGGCATCATCAACGCCTACGGCACCAACGCGCGGCTGGGTGCCGGCGAGTGGATGATTGTGGAATCGGACGAATCCGACGGCAGTTTTACGAAACTGCCCGCGACCATCGCCATCGTGACCAATATCGACCCCGAGCACATGGATCATTATCAGGATTTCGACGCGGTGAAGCGTGCCTACGATACATTCGTGCAGAATATCCCGTTCTACGGCTTTGCCGTCCTGTGCGTCGATCATCCCGAAGTGCAGGAAATGATCGCCCGTATCAGTGACCGTAAAATCATCACGTACGGTTTCTCGCCGCAAGCCGATGTACGCGCCATCAATGTCGAAGCGAAACCCGAAGGCACCCGTTACGACGTTGTAATTGCCGACCGCAAGAACGATACGGCGCATACGATTGACGGTTTTTTCCTTTCCGCCATTGGGCAGCATAATGTCCAGAATTCTTTGGCCGCCATCGCCACCGGCCACCAACTCGGTTTTCCCGATCACGTGCTGCGCACGGCCATGAGCAAGTTCGAAGGCGTCAAGCGCCGCTTTACCCGCACCGGCACCGTGAACGGCATCACCATCGTCGACGATTATGGCCACCATCCGGTCGAGATTGCCGCGACGTTGAAGGCGGCGCAGCAGGCCAAGGGCGAACAGGGCAAGATCATCGCCGTGATGCAGCCACATCGTTATACGCGACTTTCCACGCTGTTCGCCGATTTCTGCAAATGCTTTAATGATGCCGATGTCGTGATCGTGTCTGACGTTTATCCTGCCGGTGAACAGCCGATTGAAGGCATCAATCGCGACGCACTGGTTGAAGGTCTCCGCGCGCACGGCCATCGCGGCGCGCACGCCCTGCCCGATCCCAAAAATCTCGCCGCCATGATAGCGGAAATGGCGACACCCAACGATTATGTCGTTTGCCTCGGCGCCGGTTCGATCAGCGGCTGGGCTTATGCGTTGCCGATTGAGCTGGAAGCGATTTTCAGCCAGAGCGCCAAGCGGGCGCGAGGCTAGAAATGGCGACCGCTTCCACTGTCGACCGCGTTTCGAAACTCAGCGGATTGCGTGCCGACGATTTTCCCGAGGAAGGCTTGCTGGAACGCATGCCGCACGTGCGCGGCAAGCTGACGCCGAATGAGCCGCTCGGCGATCACACGTGGTTTCGCGTCGGCGGCCCTGCCGAAGTGTTGTTCAAGCCGGTCGACGAAGAAGACTTGGCTTATTTTCTCGCCCATTGCCCCATCGATATCCCCGTCACCGTTATCGGCCTTGCATCCAATCTTCTGGTACGCGACGGCGGCGTGCCGGGCGTCGTCATACGGCTCGGGCCGCAATTTTCCTATATCAAGGTCGAGGGTGCCATGATTACGGCGGGAGCCGGGGCACTCGATTTGAATGTCGCGCGCGCGGCGCAGGCGTCCGGCGTCGCGGGGCTGGAATTCCTCTGTGGCATTCCCGGCACTATCGGCGGCGGTCTACGCATGAATGCGGGAGCCTACGGCCGCGAGTTCAAGGATATCGTCGAGGAAGTGCATGTGCTCGACCGTTCCGGCCAGCGCCGGACGCTTTATCATGACCAGATCGGCTTCGCGTATCGCCACACTGGCGTGCCCGAAGATAATATCTTTATCGCGGCTGTCTTGCAGGGCGAAGAAGGCAAACCGGACGCCATTCAGGACAAAATGCGCGAAATCCAGAAATCCCGCGCAGCCACCCAGCCGATCCGCGAGAAAACCGGTGGTTCGACCTTTGCCAATCCGGAAGACGATCCGCAGAAACGCAAATCATGGCAGTTGATCGAGGCCGCCGGATGTCGCGGCCTGAAGATCGGCCATGCGTAAGTATCCGATAAGCATTGCAACTTCCTGATCAATACCGGCGGCGCCCTCGCCGCCGAAATCGAAACGCTGGGCGAGGAAGTCCGCAAGCGGGTCAAGGATAAATTCGGCATCGACCTGCGCTGGGAGATCAAGCGCATCGGCGTCAGCAAAACGGAACGGGGAATGTAGTGTTCATGTCTTCAAGCAATACCGTGTCATTCCGGATGGCCTGCCGAGCAAAGCGAGGCTGGCCAATCCGGAATCCATGGAACGACCCGTCCATATGGCAAAACTGCGCCATGGATTCCGGGTCCGCGCTACGCGCGTCCCGGAATGACGAAGGAGTATAGGATGCGTATTGCGGTCATTTGTGGCGGGCCGTCGGCGGAGCGGGGCATTTCCCTGAATTCCGCGCGTTCGGTAATGGATCACCTGACCTCGCTCGGCTGGGAGATCGTGCCGTTCTATTGCGACATGCAGAAGAATTTTTACCGCCTGTCGCCGTCGCAACTTTATTCCAACACGCCGTCCGATTTCGATTTCAAGCTGAAACACACGGCAAAGCCGCTGTCGGAAGCGGAATTCATCAAGGAATGCCGCACCACCGATCTGGTCTTTCCCGCCATCCACGGCGCGTTCGGCGAGGACGGCGAATTGCAGGAACTTCTGGAAAAACATAAAATTCCTTTCGTCGGATCGCCCGGCAAAACCTGCCGCCTGATGTTCGACAAGGGCGAAGCCAACGCGCATATGGCCAGGCACGGCTTTGCCACGCTACCTAATTGTCGTATCGGCGACGAAGAAACGCCGGACGCCGTCGCGAAAAAACTCGCCGCCTTCTTTGCCGAACAGCGCATTGAAAAAGCCGTGGTCAAGCCGTCGGCGGGCGGATCAAGCCTCGGCGTCGCCACGGTGCACACGCCCACGGAAGCTGCCGAAAAGGCGCATGAAATTTTCGCGCAAAAACACGGGCGCGAAGCGCTGGTTGAGCCGTTCTGCGACGGGCAGGAATTCACTGTGCTTGTTCTCGAAAACCCGCAAGGCAAGCCGGTGGCGCTGATCCCAACCGAAATCAGCCTGTCCGGCGGCGATTTTTTCAGCTTCCGCCACAAATACCTGCCGACCTGCCACGTCGAATATCACTGCCCGCCGCGTTTTCCGGACGAGATTATCGGCGACATCCAGAAAGCCGCCGAAGTTCTGTTCGCCTTTTTCAAGATGCGCGATTTCGCCCGCCTCGACGGCTGGCTGATGAAAGACGGACGCGTTCTGTTCTCCGACTTCAATCCGATTTCGGGCATGGAGCAGAACAGCTTCCTTTTCATTCAGGGCAGCCGCCTCAACCTGAGCCATAGCGAGATGCTGCGCGCCATCGTTACCCGCGCGGCGGAACGCAACAAAATCAATCATCAGGAAAAGCCGGTTACCAAGAAGGCCGATGCGCAGAAAGTGCGCGTGCTGTTCGGCGGCAGCACAGCCGAACGGCAAGTCTCGCTGATGTCCGGCACCAATGTCTGGCTCAAGCTTTTGCACGTGCCGGAATATAGGCCGGAACCTTATATCCTGACGCCGGACGATCATGTCTGGCATCTGCCGTATAGTTATACCCTTAATCATACCGTCGAAGAAATTCTGTCGCACTGCGCTGAAGCGGAAACGACCGTGGCGCGGCTGAAAATCCTGACGCCGCCGCTCCGGCAACGGCTCGGCCTGCCGCCCCTGCCCGCCAACGCCGACCTGATGCCGCGCCGCATGAGCCTCGAGCAGTTTTGCGAGGAAGCAAAAAACGAAAACGCTTTCGTATTTAACGCGCTTCATGGCGGCGAAGGCGAAGACGGCAGGCTGCAAGCCGTGTTCGACCGCTTCGGCCTCGCCTATAACGGCTCCGGCCCCGAAGCTTCGCGGCTCTGCATGGACAAGGATGAAACCGGCAACGCCATCCGCGCGCTGAACGATGCCGCGCTGACCTCGGCGCCCAAAATCAGTTTCAAGCCGGAAGCTGTGCCGGATGCGGAAACGCTCTGGCAAGATGCCGTCGGGAAACTGCAGAGCGCGGATATCCTGATTAAACCGCAAGCGGACGGCTGCTCGGCGGGTGTCGTGCGGCTGCAATCGGCCAAGGAACTGGCAATTTACCTGAAAGCGCTGGCGGATCGTCAGCCGGTTCTGGCTGCCGGAACGCTGGCGCATCAGGCGCAGGCTATCGAGCTTCCCCTGCATGTGGACCAGCTTATTCTTGAACCGTTTATCGTCACCGACGATATCCATGTCGAAAATCTGGAACTGATTTACGCCAAGAAAACCGGCTGGATCGAGCTGACGGTCGGCCTGCTGGAACAGAACGGGCACTATCACGCGCTGTCGCCCAGCATCACCGTGGCGCAGGGCGCGGTTCTGTCGCTGGAGGAAAAATTTCAGGGCGGCACCGGCGTCAACCTCACGCCGCCGCCGGAAAGTATCGTCAAGCCGGATCAGATCACGCTGATCAAAAATAAAATCGAACGGGCCGCGAAAGCTTTGGGCATCGAAGGCTATGCGCGCATCGATATTTTCTTCAATCTGCACAGCAACCAGACCATGATTATCGAGGCCAACAGCCTGCCCGGCCTTACGGCCTCCACCGTCATTTTCCATCAGGCGCTGAGTGAGATTCCGCCGCTGCCGCCGCGCGCGTTTCTCGCGAAGCTGGTCGAACTTGGCCTTGGCCGCCTGCACAACCGGCATGCGCAAGAACCGCGTTAAGCGAAGAAATAAAACACCGCTTTGCGGAAGGATAATATTTTCCGGCAGGGTTATGGTTAATTTCTTTGCTGGAAAATTTTGCTTTTTTCCGACATGCGCCGTAGGATGCTCCAAGATTAAACAGGATATAAAATACGAAGGGAATTAAATGTGAGTAAAACTGATTTGAGCATGGATGAAAAGGACATGTCATTCTTCAGGGAAGCCCTCCAACCGTGGCTTGACACAAAGACAAATTTCACGAAGAACCCTAAAAAGGGCGCCTACTTAAAACTTTTGGAAACCACCCTCGTCCAAGCTGATGTATTAAGTTTTTATAATCACCCCCATTTCGGTACTGAAGATGGAACGGAGACATGGTTCGCGATCGAAAAATTGCAGGCAGGATTGGCAATGGCCCGGTATGCAGTACCACTATTCAATTTTAATAAGGTTAAAACGTCTGACGGAATAACGGTCGGCGACAAAAATGGAAAACTTCAAGTCGAAATGCTTATGTTGGGGCATGCAGCCTATAAGGAGTTCGGCGGAAAACGGTACGACTCTTTCCCTGCTTTATTTCAAAAAGTCGCTAAAACCATGCTCGCCTCGACTGCCCAAGTCGGATTGATTGCAGAAGCCGAGATCACCCGTAGCGCTAACCAAATCGGAAAAGCTATACGCACGGTTCGCAGGGAATATGATCCCAAATAATCATTGTTGAACCGAAACATATTATCCGGCCCGAAAGCGCGGATATATAAAAATCCCGAGGCTTAACCGAGTAGTGACTCATTTTAACATCGTCATTCCGGAAAATCGGCGAGGCATAGGCCGAGCCGATTTATCCGGAATCCGATTTGTTTTCAAGCCGATAGAAACCAAATCGGATTCCGGCTCGCGCTCACCGCCATACGGCGGCTCGCTTGGCCGGAATGACGATAAACTCAAAATGAGTCACTATCGGCCTAACCGGTACCTCAACAATCCGGATAGTTCCTGCTATCGTGCCCGCATGGAACGATTCAAGCCACGATCATGAGACGCCGCCGCAGCCATATCCCCCTGCGCGCCAGCGTGACGCAAAGCACGGCGTCCGTACGCATGCGCGCGAAGGAAACGACGCGCTTTGGATTCCTGATCCGTCTCGGCGCTCTGGCAGGATCGGTTGTCCTTATCGTAGGTCTTGCGCTCTGGCTCTGGCATATCGGCTGGCCGCAACGTCAGGCCGAGCGCCTTATGGATGCCGGTTTGCACCTGACGCAGAAGGCGCAATTTTCCGTGAAAGATATGAATGTCGAAGGACTGCAACATGCGAGCAAGGAGAGCATCTATGCGGCGCTCGGCACAATCTCGGGCGCACCTATATTGAGTTTCGATCCGTCTGCTGCGCAGGCGCGTATCGCCAAACTTCCGTGGGTGGCCTCGGCGGTCGTCGAGCGCCGGTTGCCCGATATGATCCTTGTGCGCCTGACCGAGCGCGTGCCGATGGCGCGCTGGCAACATGAAAACCGTACCGTCGTAATCGATACCGAAGGGGCCGAGTTGCCGGAAGCGAAACTGGAGCAGTTTCCGCAACTGCCCTTGGTCGTCGGCGCCGATGCCGCGGGACAGGCCCACAGCCTTCTTGAAACGCTGAAAGATTATCCGGCGATCGAGCAGAAAATGACCGCCGCAGTCCGCGTCAGCGAACGGCGCTGGGATATCCATCTGCAGCCGAAAACCGTCGCCAAGTTGCCGGAAACGGATATGACGCGCGCGCTCGGCCATCTGTCCGACCTTATTACCGACCAGAAAGTTCTGGAACGCGATATAGTGACGATCGATTTACGCGATCCTTCCAAAATGTTTCTGGAACCGGGCCCATCCGGCTCCAGCCGCCCAATCGGAGATATGCGCCTATGAACCGCATCGCCCAATGGCTCTTCGCCAAACCGCGCGTCACGCAGGGCGAGGTTTTCGCCGCGCTCGATATCGGCTCCAGCAAGATCGCTTGCTTTATAGCGCGGGCCGAAGGCGAAGGCAGTCCGCCACGCGTGATCGGCATCGGCCACCAGCTGGCCGAAGGCATGCGCAACGGCAGCGTCGCCAATATGGAAGCGCTCCAGCACGCCATCAGTTCGGCGGTAGCGACGGCGGAGCAGATGGCGGGCGAGATGCTCCAGCGCGTCATCGTGAATGTCTCCGGCAGCCAGCTTCTGTCGCAAACCGTAAATATCGAGCTACCGCTGAACGGGCGCGAGGTCACCGAAGGCGATCTGCAGCGCATCGTCGCACAGGGCCAGACCATGGTGCCGGAAGACGCCCAAGGCCATCCGCTGGAGCTGATCCACACTATTCCGGTCAGCTATACGCTCGATCACCAGAAAGGTATCCGCGATCCGGTTGGTATGACCGGTGGTATGTTGCAGGCGCAACTGCATCTAGTCTCGGCGGCGTTTGGGCCTGTGCGCACGCTTATCACCGCCATCGCACGCTGCCATCTGGAAATCGAAAAACTGGTGGCTGCGCCCTACGCCAGCGGCCTTGCATGCCTCGTGGAAGATGAAATGGATCTCGGCTGCCTCGTCATCGATATGGGCGCGGGCACCACCAGCTTCGCGGTCTTTTTCGACGGCAGCGCGGTTTACACCGATGGCATTCCTGTCGGCGGCGCGCATGTCACCAACGACATCGCCCGCGGGCTGACAACCTCGCTCGCACATGCCGAACGGCTCAAGACATTATATGGCAACGCCGTGCCGAGCGCGATGGACGAGCGCGAAATGATCGATGTGCCGCAAGTCGGCGAGGAGGCGCCTGAAAACGCCAATCATATCCAGAAATCGCAATTGATCCGCATCATCCAGCCGCGCCTTGAGGAAATTTTCGAACTTGTCCGTGCCCGCATGGACAAAAGCGGTTTTCAGGAAATGGCCGGACGCCGCGTTGTGCTGACCGGCGGCGCGAGCCAGATGCCGGGCGTGCGCGAACTGGCGCAGCGCGTGCTGGATAAACAAGTTCGCCTTGGCCGCCCTTTGCGCGTCGCGCGTCCGCCTCTGGCCAACGGCAAGGCGGGGCCTTCTTTCACCGGCCTCGCCGAAGCGACATCAGGGCCTGCCTTTGCCACTACCGCCGGACTTCTGGTCGTCGCCATGCAGCCGGAACTGGCCGCCTCCAGCAGCTTCAGCGAATTCGTCAGCAGCGTGAATATGTTCGGCCGCGTCGGGCAATGGATAAAGCAGAATATGTGATTACTTTTCCACGTAATCCAGATCGCGGCCAAAAGTTTCGCCAAGCATTTCCAACCCGATCAAAGCCGCCAGCAACATGGCCCCGCACAAAATCCACAGCGCCGGAATGATGCCCGTGGACATAAGCAAAAGAAAAACCGCGTAAATTGGCACTAGCGAAGCGCGCACGGCATTCGGCGCGAGCGTCGCCGCCGTTGCCCGCAGGTTGGTTCCAAAACTTTCGGCAGTGATCGAGATTTGCGTGATGTAATAGCCGGAGAAAAAGCCCAATAGTCCGCAGAAGATATAAAATTGTGCTTGCGTATAATCGCCGAAACCAAGAAACAGGGTCACGACAGAAATATAGCCCATCAGGAACAGAAGGATCGTTTTTTTGCGGCTTTTCAGTTTCTGGCTCAGCCAGCCGGCGAAAATATCGCCGATGATATTGCTGGTCATGGCAACCGTCATGGCCTTGCTTACCGTTATCAACCCCGCGACATTTTTCGCATGCGCGATTTCGGGAGACAGCGTGATGATAACGCCGCTGGTAAAAATCACCGGCCAGCCGATCAGCACGCAGCCAACGAGCCGACGCACTTTGTCCCTGTCGCAAAAAAGTTTCCGGAGGTCGCCGCCCTTGATCGCGCGGGCGGCCATAGAAGCGAACATCGACGATTCCATAAGAACGGACCGCAACAGAAGCAAGAGAAGTCCGGCAGCCCCGCCGATAGCGTAACAGATGCGCCAATCCATAAAATCTGCCGCAAGCGCCGCCGCCAGAATGCCGGTCATGCCGAGGATGCCGAACAGCATCGTGCCGTAGCCGCGCTTGCCGGAATGGATATGTTCGTTGATCAGGGCGGCGCCCACGCCGACCTCGCCCGCCAGACCGAGGCCGATGATGAAGCGGGCAATCCCGTATTCATAAAGAGTGCCGACGAAAGCGCAGGCGAAGCTTGCCAGAGAATAGACCAGTATCGAACCGAGAAGCGCCCGCTTGCGGCCAAGCTTGTCACCCATCGGCCCCCAGAAGAAACTCCCGATCAGCAGACCCACGACCTGCGTCCATTGGATGTAAATGCCCATCTTCGTGAGCGTCAGGCCGGAATAACCGAGATCGGTCAAACTGGACGCGCGCACCATATTGTAAAGGAACAGGTCGTAGAAATCGATCAGGAGCCCGAGCCCCGTCACCAGAACCGTCGCATTTACGACCTTGTTGCCAAGCTGCCCCTGCATTAAAACCATTCCCGCTATCCTTCTCAGGCGTATGGCTCCAGTTATGACCGAGAAAAAAATGGTTTCTGTCGTGTTGTCGGGACACGACGACAAAAAATGATCGAGAAGCTCCTCCACACGCTCGGTTTTTCGGCGGATGAAGCGCGGCTTTATCTGGCGCTCTGGCAAAGCGGCCCAACCGCTGTCGGGCGCATTGCCCAGCGCCTCGGCATGCCGCGCTCATCCCTCTACGGACTGCTCGACCGTCTGGTTCAGAAGGGGATTGTCAGTTGGGAAGACACAGGCGGCGGCGTGCGCCGCTACCATGCCGAGCCGCCCAAGGCGCTCGAGGCGATTTTCCAGCGTCGCAGGCAGGAGCTGGAAGATGCGCAGAAAGATTTTCAGCGCCTGCTACCCCAGTTATCGAAACAATCGCGCGGCGATTTTTCTGCGCCGCGCATGACGGTCTATCAGGGCAAGGCGCAGTTGAAGAACATCCTGAGCGATATATTCCTCTATCAGGATATCGAGACCTACTCGCTATGGCCGATCAAACTGATGATGGATGTGCTGGGCGCCGATTATTTCCGCCATCACAATATTACCCGCATCCAGAAACGCATTCATGTGAAGGCAATCTGGCCGGCGGCGTCCACGGTCGATGCCGCCAAGCATCCCTATCTTGGCGGCGGGTCCGGCTTCCTGCGCGAAATCCGTATCGCGCCGCCGGAGATGGATTTCACCATGGGCTACTGGATTTATGGCGATCAGGTGGCGGTGTTGTCCTCCGTTAAAGAGTGCTTCGGTTTCGTGCTGGAAAGCCGCGAATTCGCCAATATGCTGCGCGTTCAGCACATGGCGGTCTGGGCCCTCAGCAAACCGTTCGAGACGCCGCCCAAAGCGGTGGCCGGATTTCTGGCACAGCATGGAAGCAAGAGTGGTGGAGCAAAAAAACCACCATCGAAACCCAAAGCCGGATAGTTTGTTCAGCCAGAACATCCAGACCCCGCGCTAACGTCTTGCAAAGATTCTGATTTGCCGAAATTCGAAATCGCGGAGGGCATTATTTGCCCCTGATTCCTGTGGCAACAAAGCGTAAGCGACTGAAAATCATTGATTCTTCACGCGGCTTCCCCTTGCACGAATCAAAGGAAAGGATTCATATGCGGGAATCATTTTTCACGTACCTCGCAGCTCACACATACGGAGACAATCATGATCAATTTGTCGATGGCGGAAACCGAACACAATCTGCGTCCGCGCCTGACGGTTATAGGAGTAGGCGGCGCAGGCGGTAACGCCATCAACAATATGATCCGTTGCGCCCTCGAAGGCTGCGACTTCATCGCGGCGAACACCGATAGCCAGGCGCTCGCCTTATCTCTCGCGCAACGTAAAATCCAGCTCGGCGTCAACATGTCGCGCGGCCTCGGCGCGGGTTCCAAGGCCGATGTCGGCCGCGCCGCCGCCGAAGAACAGATGTCGGACATCCTCGCCTGCCTCGAAGGCTCCGACATGCTGTTCGTCACGGCAG
>JAATFY010000120.1 GCA_015654915.1 Rhodospirillales bacterium | reverse complement strand
TCGGCATCGAGCGGATCGAGTTTTCTCAGTTTCAGAATATGTTTCGCGTAAATCGCGTAAGGATTACGCCGCCATGTGCCGATTTCGGTGACGGATAGTTGCGTCGGGCGACTTTCCTGCGGCGGTTTCGGCTGCGGCGCGTCGCAAGGCGCAATCTCCGTCGGCTCATCCAGCATCCGCGCCCACAGATGCCACGGTTGCTGCGGCAACAACGCATCGCGTTTATCGTCCGAATAACCGAGCGCACGCAACACCGTTTCCAGTTGCAGCAGAAAACGCGACGGTACCGTGGGTGCGTTACCCGCGCGTTTGGAGCGGGTGAGAACGACTTCCGGCGCGCTGGCCAGTTGCACAAAATCATGCGCCGACAAGCCGATGCGGCGCTCGGGCGACGGCAGGCCGAAACTTTTCTTCATCGGCCGCGACATCCACGGATCAACGGGCGCTTCAGGCGGCCAACTGCCTTCATTAAGGCCGCCAAGCACCATCACATCCGCCTGTATCAGCCGTGCTTCCAAGGGGCCTAGAATACTAAGACGCGGATGCTGGCCGTAGGTAGAGCGCAGCGTAACCGTGGACAAAAGTTCGCCGAACAGGCCGATATACTCCTCACCGGTTAGCAGCGGGAAATCCGCCGCCGCATCTTGCCAGTCCGCCAGCCATTCGACGGCGGTGTTGCCATTGTCGCCCTGCCATAAACGATCCGCGCCTTTTTCCTGATCGGACGTTGCCAATTGTTCTGCCAGTTGAATATGCGTCCGGATACGTTCCATCAACGGCAACGGTTTTTGCCATGTTGCCGTAACGGGTTGGAATTTTTGCTTCAACCCGTCCAGCCATTCCGATGTTTCGGGTTTTTCCGAACGCCAGACATTCACCTCTACCTGCCGCGCCTGCGACCGGCATTCGGCCAGCGACAGGCCGCAGGCCGTCAAAGGATGCTTCAGCAGCGACAGATAATCGACCGACGCTGCCTGCGGCGCGGCGGCGGCCAGAACATCCAGCAGAAAAGACCCTGCCGGTTGCGTCGCCAGCGACGCGCCGCCGGAATCGTTGGCCGCAATTCTCCAGCGCAGCAACAGGGCAGCGACCCGCTCGGCCAGCAGGCGGTCGGACGTCACCAGCGCCGCAGTTTTATCCGGTGTCTCCAGCACCTCGCGTAACAATAGCGCGATCACCTGCGCTTCCTCCTGCGGGTGATCGAGTTCGATGCGCGACAATCCCGCCAAAGCTGTTTCCGGAATATCCGCGGGCTTCAAGTGCCGCCACGCCTCGGTAACTTCGGCGGGACGCATGGATTCGCCAAGCAGCCGCATACGGGCATTATTTTCCCTCTCCCCTCGCGGGAGAGGAAGCAAAAACCTGGACTTACGTAGTAAGTCCTTAGTTTTTGCAGGTGAGGGGGCTTCTTTTTGTACCCCTCCCCTAACCCAATCCCTTCGGGCATCAAATCCCTGCGGATTTGATCCCGCAAGGGGAGGGGAACTGTTTATCGACCACAGTTTCACGTCGACGCGTTTCACGCCGATTTTTTCTATCAGCTGCTTGATGCCGAATTGCGGATGGGTCTCATTAATCGCCTGCCAAGCTTCCTCATCCAGCGCCTGATCGAGACCGGGCAAGATCACTGCACCCTGCGGCATCGACGCAATCACATCGAGCAATTCGCGGGTGGCGGGCATGCTGCCGGTCGAGCCAGCCGCGATGACGGGATGCTTTGGCGGCCGATCTCGCCATGCGGCGGCCTGCGCTTCCAGCACGCGGTTACGCCGGTCGGCAGGATCGATACAACCCTCCTCGGCCAGCATTTTCGGCCATGCGTCGGTCAGGATTTCGAGGAATTTGACCGTCTGCCGCCAATGCTCGGCCAGATCTTTTTCCTGCACCAGTTGTTCGAGCTTGCTTAAGTCGCAACGTTCGATCTGCACCTGATCGAGAAAGAGGGCCAGCGCTTCGGCCAGTTGCGCCGCCTGATCCAGCGGCATGGCGGCATCCTTGGCGCGTATCAGACGTGTCAATAAGAGCTGGCGGCGCAGCGGTGTAATCGCAGGCAGCAAAGCCGGATTTAAATCCTGATCGCCGGCGAAATAAAACTCCTCTTCGTCGATATCGCCGAGCGGCTGCATGCGCGGCAGAAGCGCGGCGTTTTTATCCATGCGGCGTAAAAAGGCCGCGCGCAGATGGCGGCAGGCGCGGCGCGTCGGCAGCAGGATAAGCCCGGCGGTAAGCTTGAAAACATCACCCTGTGCCGCCTGCCATAGGCCTTCCGCCAGCGCGTCCAGAAACGCAACATCGGGCGGAATGGTGTAGAGATTTTTTGTCATGTATTGGCTTGCCACCCCTGCCCCGACGCCAGCAGAGCATTGGCTTTATCCAGATCCTGTGGTGTGCCGACATGATAGCAGGTGCCGTTATGCTCGATGCCGTAAAGCCGATTCTGTGCCTCGGCTTTGTCCCAGATTTTATTGTTGGAGAATTTTTTCTCGGGCTCACCGGCGAAAAGCTCCGGCTTCAGGATTTGCGCCGAAATCCAGACATAGGGCCGCGGCGGCGGCAAATCCTTGCGCCACACGCGCCCATCTTTGTCCATGGCAAAATCGCCGGTGGCGGCAAAGCCACGTGCCTTGTTCGTCGGCATGAGGAGCAGAAGCCCATCCATTTTCGTCGCATCCCAGATATCCGCCATGCGCGAAAGACTTGGTTGATCGCCATCCATCCATGGCAGATCGGCATTGAGCGCGAAGAAGGGTCGATCACCAAAATGATGCAGCGCGTTTTTGATGCCGCCGCCGGTATCGAGCAATTCCGTTTCACGGGAGATGATAATTTCGATATCGCGCCGCGCGGCCAGATGCGCCTCGATCTGTTCCGGCAGGTAAAATGTGTTCACCACGACGCACCCGATACCCACCGCAACCAGTTTATCGAGCGCATGGTCGAGCATCGTCCGACCGCCGACCTCGAACAGAGGTTTGGGTTTTTGCAGCGTCAAAGGCCGCATGCGGGTGCCGAGCCCTGCAGCCAGAACCATGGCGGTGTTGGAAATTCCCTTCATGCGATCAATCCGTTGCGGTCCATCCATTCCCGTACCGGCTTCAGCGTTTCGTTTTGCAGAAGCTGGCCGAGATAATTCCGGATGCGCGGCAGGTTTTCCAGTTTTTCGCGGCGGCCGGTTTTTTCCGCAAACCGCACGATAAGCCCCAGAATGCGCGTATGCCGTTGCGCCGCGAGAATATAACAGGCGTTTCTCAGTTCATCGAGAGACAGCGCCGGCTTCCCCTGCTGATGATAATAAGTGATCATGTCGTCCAGCAGTTCGCCGCCGCCGTCACGCCGCACGACTTCGCATAACGACGCGAGATCGTAGGCCGTCGGGCCAAGACCGGCATCCTGGAAATCCAGCACGCCGACCGAGCGCCAGTCCCTGCGACCGGGCAAATCCATCAAATTGTCCGGCATGAAATCGCGCAGCATCAGGCTTTGCGGCAGGGATTCGATGCCCTGCAAAACCTGTTTCCATGCCGCGCGGAAACCTTCGCCTTCGTCGCGCGTGGCTTCGCGGTTTTTAATGTAGGGAAAATAGTAGTCCAGAAACAATTCGGCTTGCGAGGCAAACAGGGCGCCGCCGAAAACCGACAGATCGAGTTCCTGCGCCTGTGCCTTGTCAAAAACCTTGTGCAGATGGACAAGTACATCCGTAGCGCGGCGACAAAATTCTTTCACATCCCCGCCCGCATCCAACGTGCGGCCGAAATTGCGGGTGCCGAGATATTCCATCAGCACCAGCCCCTGCTCGGCATTGGCCGCGAAAATCTCCGGCGCTGAAATATCGAGACTTCGCAACAATCGCGCGACCATGACGAATTCATCCGTCTTCTGGTCGGCGTCCGCATCCATCAATATGGCCCGCTTTCCGTCCTCGCGGTCCAGCCGCGCGTAACGGCGCGGCGAGAAGTCGGCCTCGAACGGCATCTGGTCCGCGCCATCCCAGCCGCTTTGCGCCAGAAATCCGGCGATTTCGACAGCACGATGGGTAGGGTTCATGACATATCCCTTAAGCGTTTTACCCATGCGCCATAGGGTTTCAACCGGCAGTGGCGGTCGTTTCCATTCATTGCGAATTCCATGACTAGCCGGTCGTCCGGCATGCGGCCTTCGCCGCGCTCCGGCCATTCGACGATAACAAGCCCTTCGGCGCAGGCATCATCCCATCCCAACTCGTCCAGCTCGCTTTCATCCTTCAGGCGATAGAGGTCGAAATGGTGGATGGGAAAATTTGGTGTCTCGTAGGTTTGCAAAAGCGTGAAGGTGGGGCTCGGCACTTCGCCAGTGATGCCAAGCGCCTGCAACAGTGCCCGGGCAAACGTGGTTTTGCCGGCGCCCAAAGCACCCTGCAACGCCAGCACATCGCCCGCATGTAGATGAGGCGCAAGCCGTTGCGCCAATTGTCCGGTGGCCGCAAGATCGGGCAAAGGATTATCGAGGGATATCATGGGGCGACTTTAGCCTGTGCGCCCTATCAGCGAAAGAAGGATCAAACGCCTGTTTTCGCCGCTTCCGGCGCGTGGATCGGCAGGTAGCAGGTAATGCTGGTGCCCTTGTTCACTTCGCTTTCGATCTCGATCCGGCCGCCGTGAAGCTCGACGAAGCTTTTCACGAGGCTGAGGCCGAGTCCCGCGCCGCTCTGCCGCGCCTGTGAATTGGCGCGTTCGAACTTGCCGAAGACGCGTTCGCGGTCGGCCTCGGGAATGCCGATGCCGGTGTCGCGCACGGTGATAAGAATCCATTGGTCCTGACGGCGTCCTTCGAGGGTAATGCGCCCGTGCGCCGGCGTGTATTTGATCGAATTGCTGATGAGGTTGAACAAGGCCTGCTTCAGGCGATGCTCGTCCACTTCGAACGCGCCGATATCGGACGGACAATCGATGACGATTTCCAAAGATTGCTGCCTTGCCCATTCGGCGGTCATCTGTTTCGCGGTGTTGAGAAGGTCGGCGACGTTTACTTCGCGCCGGTTCAGCGCCATGCGTCCGGCTTCGATCGTGGCGAGATCGAGCACGTCGTTGATGAGAAGAAGAAGCCGCTTGCTGGCTTCCATAATCGTGCGCGTGTATTCGGTCTGGCGCTCGTTCAGCGTACCGAAATACTGGTTGGTGAGGATTTCGGCGAAACCCATGATGGTGTTCAAGGGTGTGCGCAACTGGTATGACACGTTGGCGACGAATTCCGATTTCAGCCGGTCCGCCGTCGCCAGCGCCGTATTGCTGGCGCGCAGCGCCTGTTCGACACGCACGGAGTCCGTGACATCGAGATAGCTGTTGAGCACCGCGCCGTCCGGCAACGGAATGGTGATATATTCGATGATGGCATGGTCGGCACGCTCGATCCGGCCCTTACGTGAGCTGCGATCCAGCGTGTACTCGACCATCTCGTTCTTGAAGTCGCCCCAGTTGGCGCCGAAATTGAACAGCGGTTTCATATGTTCAAGCAGATCGGCGATATGCGGGTTGGTGCCGAGGAAATCCGGCGGCAGTTTCCAGATGCGAGCGAACGCCGGATTGAACAGTTGCAGTTTGCCGTCGGGGCCGAACACGGCGATGCCTTCGGCCAGATTGTCGAGCGTCTCGCGCTGCACGGCGATTAGGGTATTGTAGGACGATTCCAGCGCCAGTTTGTCGGTCACGTCTTCATGCACGAACATGATGCCGCCGAACGGATGCGGGACGGCGAGAATGCGCAAACTGGTGCCGTCCGGCAGATGCATCAAATCTTCGCGCGGTTCCAGCAAGGATGTAAACAGCGACATGCGTTCTTTCTTGTAGCGCTGGAAGTCGGCTTGTTCGGGCGCGCGGCGGCGGGCGCGCATGTCTTCGAGGATTTCGCCGAGCGTCGGCTTGCCGTTGAGGAAGGATTCCTCCGCTTCCCATAAACGCTGATAAGCTCGGTTGTAGAATTCGAGCCGCTGGTCGGGGCCGTAAATGGCGATAGCGCTGCCGAGATGCTC
>JAATFY010000117.1 GCA_015654915.1 Rhodospirillales bacterium | reverse complement strand
GTTGGCGGCAAGTTCAACCTGCACCGACGCGCCCGGCGCCACCGTGCCGCCGGCATCAAGGTAACGCTGGACCGACATCACGCCCGTCTGGCTGGCGGTGACGCCCGCCGAAATCAGGCTGAAGCCTTCGGTCACGATCAGGCTTGATTGCACCGAGCCGCTGGCCGCGACGGACGACGGCACGTTGTGCACGGTCGCCGGAACGGGCGCTTGCCGCGCCGCCCAACTGGCATAGGGCGCGTAGCCGGAATTATAGGATGTGTCGGTCATTGTTGCTCCTTGTTGTTGTTGAAAGTTGGATCGGCGCAGCTTTTCAGGGCGGCTTCGAATTGATCGAGCGCCGCTTTATCGAACAAAGTCTGCTCGGCGCAGGCTTTGGTGAATTGCGTCAACGTGGCATCCGGCGGAAGATTTTTCATAAACTCGCGCCGCGCATCGATGGGTGGCATGCGGCACATCACCGGCAGCGGCACATCGACGGTCACCGGCGCAAAGACCGGCGATGGAGGCTGCGAAGCGCACGCGGCCAGCAGTATCAGCCCCACCAAGGCAGTTTTCATTTCCGGCTTCCCAGGTAAAGATTCTTGATCCGCGCGGCGCCCGCGCAATCATCCGCACCGGTCTGCAACGCGTCGATTTTGGCGGCAAGGGCAACGGCGCGTCCGGCGTTTATTTTCGCGGCCGCCATCGTTTTTTCCAGCGCCGCGTTTCGTTCCGCCTGCGCCGCCGCCAGCCGCAGGATTTTCCGGTTCTGCTCTCCGGCCACGAGCTTCCAACTATTGTTTTCAGCCTGGAAAACAGCGTTGTTCTGCAAAAGCTGCTCGTAGCGGGTTTGATCTTCCGCGATCCGGTGATGCTGCAGCAGAACGACAAGACCAAGCGCCGCGAATGCGGCAATGGCGATCCCCAGAATAGCGCCCTGAATGGTGGACATCAGCGCTCGCCGCCGGGATTTATGTCCGGCTCGGTTTTGGCCTTGGCCCAGACGCTGGCGCCGCCGCCGCCCATGGCCAATCCGAAACCCGTGCCGTAATTCTGCGCATCGAACGCGCCGGTATGGAAAACCGTCCAGCCGGTAAAGACAATGAAAGCCATGCCGCCCATCGCCCACAACACGCGGGCGACATCGAAAGTCTCATTATCGCGGCCGGTCAGGCAATGTTTGAGGAATTTTTTCATACGTCCACCGGCGGCGGTTCGCGCCTGTTCCAGAGCTGCGCTTCGGCGGCGCGGCGGCGCGACAACCCGCCGAGAATCTCGCCCGACTGCCGGTTCCAGCGCGTCAGCTGTGCGGGCACCTGCTCGTACCAGCCGCGATTGAGCAGTTTCAGCAAGGTGGATCGCTCGAAATTCGCGATGCCGATATTGAAAGTGAAGCTGACCAAAGCCGCGAACTGGTTATCGGTCAGCGGCACCTGCACAAGCCGCTGCACCGCGCGTTCGGCAATGCGCAGATCGTCGTCCAGCAACTGGTCGGCCTGCTCCGGCGTGATCACCATGCCGGCATGGATGGTGCGCGTATGGCCGTAGCCGATGGTCCACACTTTCGCCGGACACAAATAGGGCGTCAGGTGCAGCCCTTCATATGTCTTGATCAACGCGATGCCGTTGGCATTGACGCGCCGCGCCGCCAGAAGCGTCGCCGTGCTTGCAATTGTTCCGTCCATTATTTTCGCGATGCTCCCAATTTTTTCTCGATCCGGTCCAGCGTAAAAACCTCGGCGTTGACGCGCTCCTCGATCCGCGCCAGCCGCTCGATCATCGCGGTCTGGCCGTCCCGCATTTGCGCCGCCGCCTGCTCCACCGCCGCGATGCGCTGCTGCTGGAAACGGTCGTCGCTGTCTTTCGTCGCCGCCCACCACACGACGGTCGCCGCCTGCAGCAAAAGCGCGGCGATGACCGCCAGCGGAATCCGCCGGTCGAACAGCTCTTCGATAGCCATGGAATCTCCTCCGGCAACGGACAGCGCCGCCGATGTTTTCTTCTTATTTTTCAAGGTATTAGACCGGTTCCGGAATCATTAAACGGCTCTTAATCATGCGCTGATACGATCGCCTCAGAGTTATAGTTATATGTAGGGGGAGTCCCTGTGGCCGAAGTCGGGACGAAAAAGAGAGAATTTAAAACCGCCGCCGAGCTGGAAAAAGCCATTCAGCTCAACCCCAATCTTTTGCAAACTCTCGATTTCAGAAATCCGGCTCTCTTCGCGCTTCTGAAATCCGTTTACCGCGACAATCCGCAATTGCGGGAAAACATTCTCGATGCCACCAGCATCACGCTGACCGCGGCGGAAATCGCGGAACTCAGACGCAGCCAGAACGCTTTCGGCGCCACTGGCGAGGCCGAAGGCCGCGGCGAATCTGCGCGCGGCGAAGGATCGTACGGTAACTCCATCGTCTCCTCCATATCGTCAACGGTATCGACGATTACATCTTCCGTCGGCTCCGCCCTTTCGTGGGCCTACAGCGCTTTTTACATCGAGGCCGCGGTCAATACGGCGCGCAGCTGGGGTTCGCAGGCCATAAGCTATGTCAAGAATAAAACCGAGGAACTTGTGGAAGGCGGCATACGTCTTGCCGGGCAAGTGCGCGATTTCACTGTAGCGACCGTCCATAAGATCGCCAGGCTGGGCAACGAATATGTCGTGCAACCGATCAACACTTATGTCGTCCAGCCGGTTGCCGGCTTCGCGCGCGGCGCCGTCGAATTTGCGTTGCACCCCCTCCCAAGCCTCAGCAACTGGTGGTACGGATCGCGGGCTCCGGCTGCCATGCATGCCGCTCCTGTCGCTGCCCATTCCCGCCCATCTGTTCCGCCTCCCGCGCCCGCCGGTCATAAAACGGCAGCGCCCCAAGCTCTGGTCGCGCGCAACCTGACGCCGCCGCCAAGTTTGCGGCGCGATCTAGCGCCGCTTCGCATGGCGACAAATGTTTCCCCGCCCGCAGTGCCGGTTATCGCGGCTCAGCAAGCTCCCATGCCGCGCCGCACGCATGTGCCGCACGCGCCCAACTGGCGGAAACTCGGCCAGCCCGCCGGTAGCACGGCGCCGGTCGAGGTCGCCAGCCTTGCGCGTCCCGTCGCGCGCCCCATGGCCAGACCCGGCATGCGCCTTGGCGTTTCCGCGCCTGTCTGATTAACCGTTAGGCCTTCATCACCCGCACGCGCCAAGTGCCCGACGCCAGCGTGACCGTGCCGCCGCTCAGATTGTTCAACCTTATCTTCACCGTATTGGCCGCCGAGACATAAGCCGTGGCATCGATGCCCTGCAAATCGTAGGGCGCGGTCACAAGCGCGAAATCGCCGAGCGCCGCGCCGGTCAGTGTGATTGCCGACGAGGTCGATCCCGTTCCGGTCGTAATCGCGCCGGGATTCCATGTCGTGGTGGCATCGAGGCACGGCGTCGCCAGCAAGCTCCATGTCGAGCCGGTATAATAAAGCAACCGGCTGTCATTCCGCGCCCATGCCGTCCAGCCTGCGACCGGCGTCTTGATTTTCCAGCCGGAATAATAAGCGGCGACGCCGTTGGCGGCGCCCGTCCACGCGCCGGTCGGGGATGCCGCGATAATATAGGTGTCGCCGGTCGCTGGCGAACCGGGCGGCGTCGCCAGCGTATGATCGAGCGCCGAAAGCTGCGCCACGAAATCGAGATCGTTCAGCGCGTCGTTATGCGTGACTTCTTTCTGCGCCTGCGACGCGGCGATATAGCTCATCGCCAGATTGGGCGTGGTGGACATGTTTGCTCCTTAGGGGTCAGAAACGCTGTATTTTCAGCGGGTTATGCGAGGAATAAACCAACATTAATCCCGATTTTCCTTTTTAGTTTCAGGAAAGTTGCGTAAGACAAGAGAATTCAGGAAATTCATATTGCGCCGGATTGCGTCGAAAATGAACTTACTCAATAACTACGCCAAACGCATACTTACTGCGGATGATCTGCCCACCGATGCCGAGACACTCCGCAAAGGCATTCGGCAACTTGTCGATATATTGCTGCCCGAACCTTCGGGCCTGACGACGGAAGGCATACATTTTACGGTCGGAGAAACTGTCGTTTTCGATTACCTGCTTTCCGCCGGTCAGGTGACCCGTTCCGACACGAATGCAGCCGCTACACATCTGAGCCGTTTACGCAAAAAACTCGGGCGTATGGACATCGTTCTGCCGAGACAGGGCCAAATGCTGACCGAGGACGTCGAGAAAAGGTTACGTCGAATCGCGAAACAAGTCGCGGGATCACAACACGAACTCGCCTCCCTCGCCGCCGCACTTTCGTTCGACCCAAGAAAATACGATGAAAGCAAACTACCGTGTGATGTCGCCGGACTCCGGGGCGTAGCCCTAAAACTCGTCGAACTTCTGCGCGGCAGGCCCGATAAAATCACCATTCCGTGGATTAGCAGCGACAGCCAGAATATTGCTTTAGGCACATTGCTGGCAAAACGGCGTGGTGTGGTAACGCGGCAGCGTCTTTTTACGGCGGTTTATCTTCCCTTTGCCAAACAGCCGGATGATTTGAACGCGGCAAGCGCCATACTTTACCGCCTTCGGCAGGAACTGTATTCGTGCAGAGTGAAAGTCACGGAGCATGGAAAAGTGGGATATGCTATCGACGATAGTAACCGCACAAAATTACTTCCCTTTGTCCACCCGTCTTTCGCTCGGGTAATGCTGTAATCACACCACCGCCGTCGCAGCGCGGCCGCGGCCGTAGCGGGAACTTAGCTGATAGACATTGACCGTGAATGTGCTGGGCACCGTGCCCCAATCCCCCGACTGCTGGGCCGCCGTATAAGTTACCGTCGGCGAGGCGACGCTGCTGAAAGTCCGCATCACGCTGCCGCCATTCATGATCTCGATATCGTATAATTCCGCCGTTTCATCGAGCGGCACGTCGACATAATCGATCCAATCGGCATTCAGGCGCGCGCGGCGTTTCCAGACCAAGGTAAGATCGCTGCCGGTGCCGCTTAATCGCGTGCCATTGAAGTTGGCGGGCGCGAAAGGCTGGATCGTCGCAAGGCTGTAGGCAAAATCATTGTCCTGCGCGTCGCCGATGCTCTGGCCCCGCGTCAGGGCGCGGAATTCGTAAGAAGCGCCGCGATCCGTCAGCAAGGCCGGAATGAAGTCCACGGCGCCCCCCATTAGCATGACGAAATTCTCGTCGACGCCATGCGACCCGGCCGCTCCTTCGGTGCCGCGCCGTCCGCGCAATAGATTGCT
>JAATFY010000016.1 GCA_015654915.1 Rhodospirillales bacterium | reverse complement strand
TTGTCGTCGCCGCCGAGATTGAGGCCGGCCTCGATCCGGCACTTGGCAGCCTCGACCAGCGCGATCGAAAGCCCATCGGCGCCGCTCGCCAGCACCGCGATGTGCTTGGCGGCTTTCGCAAAGGGAACGCCGCGCGCGCGGCCGGACAAGGTGCCATTCGCATCAAGGGTGATGCGGTCCTTCGGGCTTGCCGGCGCCACCGTCATCGGTCCGTCGGGCGAGGCGATCTTGGCTTGCGCCAGCAGCCATCCCGCCAGCATGGTCTCGGCGAGGGGGACGGCGAGCGCGAAACGGCCGGCCGCGCTCAGCACGCTGAAGCCCTCGGCCAGGCTGGCGCCCGAGCCGCCGCAATCTTCCGGCACCCAGGACAGCGGCAGTCCGGCTTCGCTCAGCGCCTGCCACAGCGGCGCTTTCCATTCACCCTTGTTGTCGCGATTGATGGTCTGGGCGTCGGCGAGATCGGAAAAAATCTTTTCCGCGGTCTCGACGACGATGTTCTCACTCTCCGCCACAGCGTTCCCCGATGTTGATTTGGCGCCTTTCGCTCCGGTGGGCCGGGCGTCGGCGCGCTCGTTTCTTGCGCTTTATGATGGGGAAAAGCCATAGCCCTGACAAGCGCCCTCCGCAGGGCTGCCTGCGAGGAAGGCATGAAGGAGCGAAGGCCCGTTAATTCCACGGAACGGAGTTTCGTTGGGGACTGACTTTGCCATGCGATATGGTATGCCAGCGACAGCAACGAGCACTCAAAACAACAAGAGGAAACGGATGTCCAAGGATGGTTTGTGCGCGATCGTGACGGGGTCGGCTTCGGGACTGGGAGCCGCGACCGCGGCCATTCTGGCCAATAGCGGTGCGAAGATCGTCGTCAACTATTCCAACAGCAAGAAGGAAGCCGAAGAGACCGCCGATCTCTGCCGCAAGGCCGGCGCCGAGGTGGTGGTGGTACAGGGCGACGTCTCGCGCGACGAGGACTGCAGGAAGATTGCGGCTGCCGCCAATGGCTGGGGCCGCCTCGACATTCTCGTCAACAATGCCGGCACGACGAAGCACGTGCCGCACGACAACATGGACGGCCTCAGTGCGGAAGATTTTCAGCACATCTACGCCGTCAACACCATCGGGCCGTTCCAGATGATCCGCGCCGCGCGCTCGCTGCTGGAAGCCGGCGCAAAAGCGTCCAGCCGCCCGTCCGCGGTGGTGAACATCGCTTCGGCGGCCGGCATTTCCGGCGGCGGTTCGTCGGCGGCTTACGCCGCGAGCAAGGGCGCGCTCAACACCATGACTCAGTCGCTGGCGCGCGCGCTGGCGCCGCTGATCCGCGTCAACACGGTGTGTCCCGGCTATATCGATACGCCCTGGTTCACCAAGGGCCGCGGCGAGGCCGGCGCAAAAGCGGTGCGCGACTCGGTGATCGCACGGGTGCCGCTGAAGTCGGCGTCAACGGCCGACGATATCGCGCAGCTCG
>JAATFY010000092.1 GCA_015654915.1 Rhodospirillales bacterium | reverse complement strand
TCTCGGCCTGGTCGGCGGGCTCGCCCGGCGTTTTGAACGGGACATACTGCCCGGGCACGCCAAGTTTCTGCGCGATCGCAGCAGCCATGTCGGGCGAGACGCCTTCGGGATTGCCGTTGGCGGCGCGACCCGTCACCAGCAGGAAATTCGAGAGATTGATGCCGGCCCGGAGAACGCCGGTCGGGGCCAGTTGGGCTTTTACTTTGTCGGTCATGTCCGCAGTCTATACTGAAGGGCCCGAGGAGAAAACGCGTATGACGGAAGTGGTTGTCGAAACAGCAAGCGGGCGCGTGCGGGGGTCCACCGACCGCGGCGTCAGCAGCTTCAAGGGCATTCCCTATGCCGCGCCACCCCTGGGCGCGCTGCGCTGGAAGGCGCCGCAGAATGTCGTTCCGTGGAGCGATGTGCGCGAGGCGAGATCCTACGGCGACATGGCGATCCAGGCCGAGAACGTGTTCGGCCTGCCGCCCGACCTGCTGAAGATATTTCCGCTGGGCGGCAAGCAGAAGCTCAGCGAAGACTGTCTTTACCTCAACGTCTGGACCTCGGGTTTCAACGGCAAGAAGCGGCCGGTGCTGTTCTGGTGCCATGGCGGCGCGTTCATCACCGGTTCAGGCTCGTCGCCGTGGACCGACGGCTCCAATCTCTGCCGCCTGGACGACGTCGTGGTCGTCTCCTTCAACCATCGGCTGGGCGCGCTGGGCTATCTCCATCTCGAGGATATCGCCGGTGCCGAATTTGCCGAGGCCGGCACCGCGGGCATGCGCGACATCGTCGCCGCCCTGCAATGGGTGCGGGCCAATGTCGCGCAGTTCGGCGGCGATCCGGACAACGTCACCATCTTCGGCGAATCGGGCGGCGGCGCGAAGGTGAGCGTGCTGATGGCACTCCCCTCGGCCAAGGGTCTCTTTCACAAGGCCGTGATCCAGAGCGGTCCCGCCGTGCAGATGGCCAACCGAGAGGACGGCGGCAAGACCGCGCGCCAGGTGCTGGCCGCGCTCGGCCTCACGCCCGACCGGGCGGGCGAGTTGTACAAATTACCGGCCGAGAAGATCCAGGAGGCGCAGAACGCGGTACAGGCCGCCGTCGAACATACATCGTTC
>JAATFY010000059.1 GCA_015654915.1 Rhodospirillales bacterium | reverse complement strand
TCCCCCGCCGTCAGCGCGGCGTTGGCTGATATTGCAGGCTCCGTTGTCGTCGCCAAAATCGGTACGGCGACCGTCACGCGCGAAGAACTGGCCCGCGAGCTGGCGCATGACCAGACACGCCAGAGCGAGGAAAAGCTTATTACTATCGATCAGGCTTCCGAACGCGCCGAACGCTGGCGCAAGCAGGGCTTCAAGGTCGGTTTCACGAACGGATGTTTCGACCTGCTTCATCCGGGCCATATATCGCTTCTGCGGCAGGCGAAAGCGGCATGCGACAAGCTGATTGTCGGGCTCAACAGCGATGCGTCGGTCAAGCGCCTGAAAGGCGAAGGCCGCCCGATACAGGATGAAACCTCCCGCGCCGCCGTTCTGGCTTCGCTGAGCGATGTCGATCAGATCGCTATCTTTACCGAGGACACACCCATCAACCTTATCAAGGCCATTCGCCCCACGATCCTCGTCAAAGGCGCCGATTACACGGTTGATAAGGTGGTCGGCGGCGATCTGGTGCAAGGCTGGGGTGGACAAATTGTTCTCGCCAAGCTGGTGGACGGCCAAAGCACGACGGCGACCGTCGCCAAGCTTCACGCCTCGAAAAAGGCCGACGGCGTAGTTTAAAGGATTTGATTGTGCTGGTACTGATTGATGAAAGCGGAGATCCTGGATTTAAGCTAAATAAAGGCTCTTCCGCTTATTTCATCGTCTCTATGGTTGTGTTTGCAAGTTTTGATGAAGCCGAAAAATGCAGTTTAGCCATTCAGAAATTGCAACAAGATCAGCGCATCTTCCCCGAATTTAAGTTTAGCAATTGCCGTAAAGAGATAAAAGATAAGTTCTTTAAGTGCATAAAACCTTATAATTTTCAGATTTACGCCCTGGCTGTCCCTAAAGCCGAAATTTATAGCGCAGCCTTACGAACCGATTGCGACAAATTCTACAATTTCTTTGTCAGACAACTTCTAACTTACCATGATAATCTCCTGCGCGATGCTCATATTAAAATCGACGAAAGCGGCGATCGTGAATTCAAGAATGAAATGGCAACTTATATCCGGAGAATGATGAAAACGGGTTGCATAAAAAACATAAAATTCAAGAAATCCAAGGGAGACCATTTAATTCAATTGGCCGACATGATAACAGGTGCTATCGTGCGATCTTATAGTTCCAAAAGAGACAGCACGAGATGGCACGGAATGATTGCCCCGAAGATCAACAATTTATGGAAATTTAAATGAGTAAAGGTCGTTCCCACGGCCTATTCTGGCGATTGCCAGAAAAGTACTCCATCCGGAGCCGGTTCGGCACGCGGGAACTGTGTACGGATAGAGTATACGGTAATGGTTAAAAAATCAACAAAACCTTGACTATTTGGAGCTCTTTTAGGCCAATGACTTAGCTCTTGTTCTGACATAAAAACTGGTTAAATGATTTCTTAACGTTCGAATCGGCACTCGTCTCTTCAACCCACATTCATCCCCATGACCGTCTGCATCCAATATTCCCGTCCTTCCTCGGGCCAGAATGAAGGCGAAGTTTTCGGCCTCGACGTCGCGGTCAATAATTTTCTGTCGGCTTATTTCAAATACAGTCCGCAGGATAAATTCATCTGCCGCCCGACCAACATACCGAGTTTCGAGCATTTCAAGGAACTGGCCAAGGCCAGCGGCGTCGATCCGGAAAAGCGTTGCGTCGGACTCGATCCGCGCCACCCCAAGCACAATCTCGGTAGCATCTCCTGCATGTTCCGGCCCGACCCCCTGATCGGTGACCTGACATGGCGGCGGCAGCAAGTCCCTGCCCCCGGCTTTTCGGTCTGCGGCCTTGTCCATACCATGAGCGGCGAGCGTATCGCCCGCGCCGTCGGCGAACTGGTTCTGACACCCGGCGACGGGCACGATGCGCTGATCTGCCCGTCGGAATCCATTCGCGACGCCGTGCAAAATCTGTGGGAAATCCAGACCGATTATTACAACCACCATTTCGGCAGTTCCTACAAATGCCCGATCCGGACGCCGGTCATTCCGCTCGGCATCAATACGGAAAAGTTCGCCACTCTCTCGCTCCCGACCAAGCGCGCGCCGCAGCGGCAGGCGCTCGGCGTCGCGGACGACGAAATTGTCCTGCTGTTCGTCGGCCGCCTGAGTTTCGCTACGAAAGCACATCCTTTAGCCATGTTCGAAGCGGCGGAACGCGCGGCAAAGCAAATGCAGAAAAAATTGCGCCTCGTCCTGTTCGGCTATTTCAAGCCGAAAGATATGGAAAAGCACATCAAGGGTCTCGCCGCCGATATCTGCAAGACCGTAAAGGTCAATTTCGTCACCAACGACGATCCGCGTTTTCCCGAAGGGCTCTGGGCAGGTGCCGATATATTCATATCCCTCTCCGACAATATTCAGGAAAGCTTCGGCCTGACCCCCGTCGAAGCGATGGCCTGCGGGCTTCCCGCCATCATCACCGACTGGGACGGATATCGCGGCAGCGTGCGCGACGGGCTGGACGGCTTTCTTATTTCGACTATTACCCCGCCGGTGTCGGCGGGCATGGCGATTGCCGAGGCTTATTACAACGAGGTGAATTACGGCATCTCGCTGATGGGGGCGGCGCAATCCACCGCCGTCGATATCGCACAATGCGCGAAAGCCATCCAGACGCTGGCCGGCGATCCCGAGAAACGCCGCAAATTCGGCGCCAGCGCCCGCCAGCGCGCGCAAAATGTTTTCGGCTGGAAGCATATTATAAAAACCTACGAGGATTTATGGGCCGACCTTGCCCGCCAGCGCAGCCTCGCGCCGCCGAAACCGGCCCTGCCGCGCAACTGGCAGGCGGTGCATCCGGCCTTCCCCAATCCGTGGCAGATGTTCCGCAGTTTCCCAACATCCATCCTTGCGCCGGAGGATGTGATCCGCGCCGCGATGAGCCGCGGCGAAATCGAAGCCATTCTGAAACACGAAATGAACTTCTTCCTGCCGGAATTCCTCGCGCCGAAAGAGGCTTTGCTGGAACTGCTTGACATTATCCGCAATGCCGGATCACCATCGGTTGGCGATATCGTTCTGGCTTTCCCGAACGAGGAGCAGGATCGCATCTTGCGCTGCCTCGGCTGGATGCTGAAACACGGCGCGTGTACTGTGGAGCGTAAAACCTGATGTCCGAGATTCCGCCCCTGTTCGATGTCTTGTGGTTCCGCATTGTCGTGGGGCTTATTGTCGGCTCGACGCTCGGCAGCTTCGTAACCATGCTGAGCTATCGCCTGCCCCGCCACATGTCGATTACGAAGCTGCCTTCACATTGCCCCAGTTGCAAAGCGCGGCTGGAACATTCCGAACTGATACCGGTGGTTTCGTGGCTGATGGCGCACGGCAAATGCCGCCATTGCGGAACTGCGATCAGCAAACGCTATATATGGACCGAAATCGTCACGGCCATTGCAAGCGCAGTCACCTTTGTGTTGATCGGCTTCCAATTGTGGCTGTTCGCGGCACTGGCGGGGATAGTGGCCGTGATTACGTTGGTGACAATTCAGCTTCAACGGTAGCTAGGATATAGACTCAATTAAGAGAGTCGTCATTCCGGAAAATTATCCGAGCGATGCGAGGATAATTTACCCGGAATCCGATTTCCTGTTAAGTTCCAAGGAACTAAATCGGATTCCGCATAAATTTTCCTTCGTCTCGCAAAACGAGCCGAAAGAAAATTTTGCGGAATGACGCGTTCTTTTATGGCAACACCTCATTTTGACTCATATTTAATCAGGTTCGGGCCCTAAGCCGCCTTCGCTTTGTTCTCCAGCGCCCGCTCGATCGCCGCGATAGCTTGCGGCATGGCCGAGATATCGGAACCGCCCGCCTGCGCCATATCGGGCCGCCCGCCGCCGCCTTTGCCGCCCACGGCCTCGGCTCCGGTTTTAACAAGATCGACGGCGCTGACGCGCTTGGTCAGATCGTCCGTCACGGCGACGACGATGGAAACCTTATCCTCGAAGCCCGACACCAGCGCGATCACGCCCGATTTGATCTGGGTCTTAAAGGCATCCGCCATCGGTTTCAGATCCTTGGCAGGCACGTCTTTCAGCACGCGGCTGATGAAATTAATGCCACCAACTTGTTTCGGTGTTTCTGCTTCAACCATGTATGTATGGTCTGTAATAGAGCCTCCTGCATTACCCACTAACACCAACTTACGTCGCAGATCAGCAACTTCTTTTTCTAGCTTTTTGCGCTCCTCAATTAGCTGTGCCGCACGCGTGGGCACATCAGTAAGTGAGGTATTAAAAATCTTCATCATCGCATGTGAGGTTTCGGTATATGGGATAAACCATTTACGCTCTGCCGCACCCGCTACCGCTTCAATGCGTCTTACACCAGAAGATACAGCATTTTCAGAAATTATCTTAAATGCACCAATATCGCCGGTGCGTTTGACATGCGTCCCGCCGCACAGTTCGACCGAGAAATATTCCTTGCCCTTCTCGGCTTTGTCTTCGCGGCCGCCCATCGACAGAACCCGCACTTCGTCCCCGTATTTCTCGCCGAATAAAGCCATGGCGCCCTGCTCCATCGCTTCCTGCGGCGTCATCAGGCGCGTCAGGACTTCTTCGTTCATGCGGATGCGGTTATTCACTTCGGATTCGATCTCCACCAAAGCCTCCGCCGTTATCGGCGTCGGCTGGCTGAAATCGAAGCGCAAACGGTCCGGCGCCACCAGTGAGCCCTTTTGCGTTACATGCGTTCCCAGTTTGCGGCGCAAGGCTTCATGCAGCAAATGCGTAGCCGAGTGGTGCGCTCGCAGTCCCGAACGGCGCGGGCCATCCACCTGTAAAACCACAAGATCGCCGGTTTTGATAAAGCCTTTTTCGACATGGCCGTGATGCACCCAGACGGTGTCAGCTTCTTTTTGCGTATCGCTTATCCTCACCACCGCGCCGCTTGCGGTCGTGATCGTACCGGCATCACCCATCTGGCCGCCGGATTCGGCGTAGAACGGCGTCTGGTTGACGATAATCTGGATATCCATGCCCGCCTTGGCATCGGCGACGCGCACGCCTTCTCGCAGCAGAACCTTGACCTGCCCTTCGGCTTTTTCAGTGCTGTAGCCGAGGAATTCGGTCGCGCCCAATTCGTCGCGCAATTCGAACCACAATTTGGCCGTCCCGCTCTGGCCGGAACCCGACCATGCCGCGCGCGCCGCCGCTTTTTGCTTGGCCATGGCTTCTTCGAAGCCTTCGACATCGACCTTCCGTCCCTGCCCGCGCAGGACATCCTGCGTCAGGTCCAAAGGAAAACCGAACGTATCGTAAAGCTTAAAGGCAACTTCACCCGACAAGGACTTGTTTTTTCCGAGTTTTCCGGTTTCTTCATCCAGAAGCTTAAGGCCGCGATCCAGCATCTGCTTAAAGCGCGATTCTTCCAGTTTCAGTGTCTCGGTGATAAGAGCCTCGGCCCGCACCAGTTCGGGATAGGCCGTGCCCATCTGCTTCACCAATTCCGGCACCAAGCGATAGATCAGCGGTTCCTTGGCGCCCAATATATGCGCATGGCGCATGCCGCGGCGCATGATGCGGCGCAGGACATAGCCGCGTCCTTCGTTGCCCGGCAGTACGCCGTCAGCAATCAGGAACGATGTCGCGCGAAGATGATCGGCAATGACGCGGAAAGACGGTTTTTGATCCCCGTTCGGATCGGCCTTGACCAGTTCCGCCGTCGCGCCAATGAGCGCTTTGAACAAATCGATATCATAATTGGACGTGACGCCCTGCATGATGGCGGCCATGCGCTCGAGCCCCAAACCGGTATCGACCGAAGGCTTCGGCAGCGGGATACGCGAGCCGTCCGGCTGCTCCTCATACTGCATGAAAACAAGATTCCAGAATTCCAGAAAACGGTCGCCGTCTTCATCCGGTCTGCCCGGCGGGCCGCCTTGCAGTTTGTCGCCCTGATCGATAAAAATTTCGGAGCACGGACCACACGGCCCCACATCGCCCATGCGCCAGAAATTGGCGTCGCTTTTGATGCGGATAATCTTGTCGTCGGAAAAACCGGCGATCTTTTTCCAGAGCTGCGCCGCCTGATCATCTTCGTGATAGACGGTGACCAATAGCTTATCCTTGGGCAGGCCGAAATGCTTGGTGACAAGTTCCCACGCGAATTCGATGGCTTCGGGTTTGAAATAATCGCCGAACGAGAAATTGCCGAGCATCTCGAAAAACGTATGATGCCGCGCGGTATAACCGACATTTTCAAGGTCATTATGCTTGCCGCCCGCGCGCACCGATTTCTGCGCCGTGGTCGCGCGTTTGTAGGGCCGCGTTTCCGCGC
>JAATFY010000158.1 GCA_015654915.1 Rhodospirillales bacterium | reverse complement strand
CTCGAAACGCCGATCGGCGACGAGGAAGATTCGCATTTGGGTGACTTCATCGAGGACAAAAACGCCGTCCAGCCGCTCGACAGCGCCATTCTCGGTAATTTGCGCGAAACCACCACCCGCGTCCTCGCCACCCTTACCCCGCGCGAAGAACGCGTCCTGCGCATGCGCTTCGGTATCGGCATGAACACCGACCACACGCTGGAAGAAGTCGGCCAGCAGTTCAGCGTCACCCGCGAACGTATCCGCCAGATCGAGGCGAAAGCCCTGCGCAAGCTGAAGCACCCCTCGCGTTCCCGCAAGCTGCGCAGCTTCCTGGATACCTGATTATCCAAGGATTTCAGGCGCAAGTAATAGACGGATAGACCCTATTGCGGACGGCGTGATAAAATGCGCTATTAACCAAAATAGGTAATGCAGTTTTTGCGTATTTTTCGATTTTTTCGATCCGGATAATCAATCAAGTGATTACGAAGCGAGTGATAAATGGCTGCGGCCCCGAGGACTCTGAAATTATACACGATCGTTGAGGGGTCCGCCCTACCGGGCGATCCTGCGACCGATTGGCTTTGGCTCCAATCGGCATACGAACGCGTTCAGATGCTGAACTGGGAATTGAAGGACTTGGCCACCGTCCAAGGCGATACTTCCGCGGAATATATCCGCGCCCTCCTGCAAGCGGTTAGACAATTTCCCAATGACGAACTTTTTCTGATGCAGCTGGGAAAACTGGCGGAAAAATTTTCCTATCCGGATATTGCCGTTCGCGCTTACGAAAAAATTCTGGATGTCAATCCATTAAACAGACGCGCCCTTCAGGCCGTCAGCATTCTGCTAAGAGACAAAGGGGATTACGACCGCGCTATTGCGCATACCACCACTCTGATCGGGATAAGAAAACCTCATGACATGGAGTATGCAATCGCCTTGGCCGTACGCGCTACGGCCTATGACGCGAAAAAAGACTATGATCGCGCCCTGCAGGATACGGACGCGATGCTCGGTCTTCCCCGCTCGTCCCCGAAAACAAAGCTGATCGCCCACGATATTCGCGCGAATGTTTACTATCACAAGGGGGATTATCGGAATGTTATCCAGGAAGCCACTGAGCTTCTGGATCTCTCCGACAATTCGCCCTACTACATCGCGGAAGTGCTAAATCTCCGCACCTACGCTTATGTCCATATCAAAGACTTTAGGAGAGCTCTTGAGGATGCAAGCCGCCGTCTTGTTTTATGGCTGCCGGAGGATAAACCTGCCGCATTGAAGGTCCGCGCTTATATCTACACCCAGTCAGGCGATTATCGCGCGGCTATAAAAGATTTGACTGATAGTTTGAATATCGAAGGCATGAGCGATCAAGACCGGCTTGCCGCCCTTAAAGCGCGCGCTCATACTTACAATCTGAGGGGGGAGCACAATCTTGCGCTTGCCGATGCCGATGCAATGCTTGGCATCACCGGCATTTCCCCCAAGGACATGGAAACGGCCCAAGGCCTCAAGGCGCAGGCATTCACAGGGCTGGCCCTTGCCACCATGAACCCCCAGTATCGTGCCAGATTTCTCGCCAGCGTCCGCGAAGTCTGCGCAACAGTTCCGGATAATCCGACCCTGACCTATTATGCCGCCAAAGCCGATTATTACGAAGGCCATCATGGGCGCGCGCTGGAAAAAGCCCGCTCTCTTATTACCAGGAACGACGATCTGGTCTTCAAGGTTCTCTATATGCTCGTGGCGCCTGAGAAGGACGCGTTGAGCCTGCAATTCCCCGCCTTACTGGGGCCGAAGGAATTCTCCCTTGTTCAACGGCTGGTCGACGAGTGGCGACATAATGAGGGCGACCCTCCGAATGTCCGGTCGCTGGAACGTTTCTGGGGACGTTCGATTTGGGAAGGGGACAGTTCTCGTCCGGCGAACCGTATGGCTGCAATGGGACTGGCATGGGATTAAATGTGAAATCGGTGCGTACGGCATCGTCCCTTCCCGCTTTAACCAATCCGCTCCTGTAACGTTTCCGTTGGCCAATTTTACGATCCGGCGGGTTTCCACCCGATTCGCGACAACGAAAATGATTTCAGGGATGATTTGGGAGAGAAGCGATTCGGGAAACCGTTGCCGGATTTGCCCACTCTAGAATCGCAAGACAGTCTCATTTGAATAATAGAAATTCTTCTCGGCAAAAATATTCACGCAAATTTTCGGCCCGGAGTTCCATAGAGAGAACCGCGCCGGTTTCTCCAGCACATATATAGGGCGTTATATCTGCATGCTCTTCTCCCCCGTTTTCCAGCAAAAAAGGCCGTAAAAATGGCCTTTTGGCGATCGAGGGCGACAAGTCCGGATGTAGAAAACCCCTGTTCGAGTTACCGGCGATCGCGCGGCACATCGAACAGGGGTTGATGGTACGTTAGTATCGCCTATCGGCGACGCTAACTATACCTTCTTTTTCTTTTTCGCTGTCTTTTTGGCTTTCTTCTTAGCAGCCATAATAGACCTCCTTGACTAGAGTAAGAGTAGCACGATGTTGTGTCCAGACTCGCCAAGTGTCAACAACATTTTGATTTGCACTCCGGAAATCGAAACGAAAACATCCGTATCATGATGATGCGTTGCATGCTTGCAACATTTCTACCGCACTACAGCAAACAAAACGACATCTCATGCGCATCGAACGATGCGTAAAGAGATGCAAATGACAAAGCATCCGCCTTCTTGATGATATGTGCAGGTGTGAAGCTGTTATGAGATGCAAATTACTAATGAATGGTGAAGAGGGTTTTGTTTTCTAAATCTTCGCAGACCCTTCTTCGCTGAAACTTCGGCGCGGCAGGATTGTCAAACCTGAATTTGGAACCCGTCCGCCTACGCTAAAGCTACGGCGGACACCAGTTTTCGTAAGCTCGCTACGCTCGCTAACGAAAACTAGGTGGTGGGCCCGGCAGGATTCGAACCTGCGACAACACCGTTATGAGCGGTGCGTTCTAACCGCTGAACTACAGGCCCGATGAGAAGACAGACGACAGGTATCAAGTATCGGAATGTTTGCGTCAAGCCGGTAACGACGGGTCGCGCCGGAGATCATGTGGGCTGATTATGTTCGATGACGCCGACAAGGGCGCGATGAAACATCTGCGGATCGGCTACCATATCGATGGGCGAAATCTCGCCGCCCGCGCCATGAACCAGAATGGTGCCGTAGCCGAGACAACGGCCGGTGATGGTTTGATCGAAATTGGCCCCCGTTATGCGGTTTACCATGATCTCGAAGGTCGCCCGCGAAATAACGCCGTATTTGGCGATAATGCGGCGGTTTGTCAGCACCAGTTCGGTCGAGGTCTGGCGCAAGTACGCCCCCAACAGAAGCACAACGCCGCCGAAGACGACCACAAGAGCTGCGCCCGACAAGATGTGTCCCATGGTTTGCACATGGCTGGGGCCGAAGAGAGTACCGATAATGGCGTAGCTGTAATAACCGAGCAGGCCGCCCGCAATTGTGATGAGCAAGCCTTGCAGATAGATCACCCAATGCAGTGTCGCCGCGTAAATGACCTGTTCGTCGGGCAGAAGAACTTTTTGAACGTACGATGACATACTAGTGCTTCTCCTGACCCGCTAACCACTTCTCCACTTCAAGGGCGGCCATGCATCCCGTGCCCGCCGCCGTCACCGCCTGACGGAATATCTTGTCCTTCACGTCGCCGGCGGCAAAGACACCCGCGATGTCGGTCGCCGTCGAATCGGGCTTGGTCAGGATATACCCCTCCTTGTCCATGGCAACCTTGCCCTGAAAGATTTTGGTCGCCGGATCGTGCCCGATGGCGATGAAAACGCCGTCGGCAGGGATAATCTGTTCGTTTCCTGTCTTTATATTCTTTACTCGCACGCCGGTAACCGAGAGCGTGGGCTGCTCATTACCCTTGATCTCCTCGACCACGCTGTCCCAAACGATCTTAATCTTGGGGTGGCTTGCGACGCGGTCCTGCAGGATCTTTTCCCCGCGAAACGCGTCACGGCGGTGGATAAGCGTGACCTTGGTGGCATGATTGGTGAGGTAAAGCGCCTCTTCCAGTGCTGTATTGCCTCCACCCACGATGCAGACCTCCTTGCCACTGACAAAGAACCCGTCGCAGGTGGCACAGCCGGACACGACATAGCACTGAACCTTCTTCAAGCTCTCGAGGCCGAGACACCGCGCCAGCGCACCTG
>JAATFY010000169.1 GCA_015654915.1 Rhodospirillales bacterium | reverse complement strand
TGCGCTTCGGGAATATGCAGGACGTCCTGAATATTTTTGCGAGCCGGAACCGTTTCCAGAAGATCGAGGCAGGCTTGCGAATAAACCCGTCCGCAATTGCCCGAGGCATCGAATGACAGAAAGCCTTGCCCAAGACTGTTCACCAAAACCTCGGTCAGCCGCGCTTGATTGCTGACATGCTGGTGAACGCGATAGTTCATGTAGTACAGGTAACCGATGCCCGCGATAGACGAAATGGCCATGATAGCGAAGGCGACTTTGTGAACCACCGGCGAATAGCCGAAAACCGGCAGCGCAACGGCGGCCAAAAGAATGAGGACGATCGCCGTCATGCCGGCGAGAGAAGTATGGATAATATCGACGGGACGGGACGCTTCGGACAAAGCCGCCCGCCCTGCGATTAAATCGGTGCGGATGGCATCCGTGGCTGGCGGGGAGGATGGTGGCGGGGTTGCATCGGACATAACGCCCGTTCCTGACTACGACAAACTGTGTTTGCTGTTGTCGGCATGCAAGGCGACATAAACCTGGAACAACTGGCCGTCGAGATGGAATGGCACAATCATATAGCGACCACGATGAAATTGGCTGACGAAATGCCCCTTGCCGCTGACGACACAGGGAATGCCGAGCTTGAGCTGATAGCCGCGCTGCCCGAGATTGGCCTTGATCTGCCCGAATATCATATTGGTGATTTCGCCGACCGCATCGACGGCCATTTCATGCGTGATCGAAACGGATTTGCCGACGATTTGCGGCAGGATATCCCGCACGGTCTCGAACGTCAGGCAGAGCGTCAAGGTGCCTTCCAGCTCGGACTGGACCATGCCAATGACGCCGGAAACGTCGCCGACCAGCGAAACCATGCCTTCGCCGACCTCGAACGGACCGGGCACGACTTCAACGGCAAATGTCTCGCGCAAGGCGTTGGATACCGCCGTGGAAATTTCCTTGGCCAACACATCATCCAGCGCAAGCTGCGGCTGCGAGGTAGTCTGGACTTGCACTTCGGTTCTACGATCCATGATTTTTACCCGCGTACGGCTTGTGAAGTTTGACGCTTGCGCTTGATCCATTCGTTGATTTCAAATAATTTTTTACTGAAATCGGACGGTGAGACAGGTTTGATGATGTAGGATGTCGCGCCGGCCTTGATCGCTTTCATGATATTCTGCTGCTCCGATTCCGCCGTCAGCATGACGAAGGCCGTATCCAGATATTCCTGCTTGGCGCGGAAATAACTGAGAACTTCCAGTCCCGAGATCGTCGGCATGTTCCAGTCGAGGAAGACGATGTCGTAAGGCTGGTTGACGTCGTACGCTTTCTGGACGAGATCGATCGCTTCGTTTCCGTCCGCCGCGGTTTGAACGTTCGTGATTTTCGATTCCTGTAGCGTGTTGCGCACGAACTGCCGGATCAAAAAATGATCGTCCGCGATCAGGACTTTGAGATTGGCCAGTTGACTCACGTTTTTCTCCTCCAAGGCGTAGATCGTCGCGGGGTTCGGAAATCTCTGGCCGCGCATGAAACGCGGCCTGGAACGAAGATTTACGGCTAAAACCCCGGATCGAAAAGACGGTACGGCGACAGAATTTTTGCCATAAAAACATTGCCGTATGGTTAAGGGCGGGAAAGGCAGGACGAACAAGGCGGTAGGCAAGGTTAGCGGTCGCCATTTTAGCTGCTTTTTAGAGATCGGCACTATTTATTTCGGATAAGAAATAAATCCGTGATTCTAAAGAAATATCACGGTCAGGCCTTCCCCGTTTCCCCAAGGATATGCTCGATGGATCCATGGACGGCGTCCATCGACGCCATGCCATCTACCGATTTGAGCAAGCCCTTTTGCCTGTAATAGGGCAAAATCGGCGCGGTCTGGTCCTGAAAAGCCTTCAGGCGCGTTTTCATCGTTTCGGGGTTGTCGTCGGGACGGCAGATGAATTCCGTGCTCCCGCACACATCGCACACGCCTGCGTGCTTGGGCGGCTTGAATTTTTTATGATAGCCAGTCCCGCACTTGGCGCAGGTGAAGCGGCCGGATACGCGTTCGATCAGCGCGGCTTCATCGACTTTCAGTTCGATAACGGCGTCCAGTTTTTTGCCACAGGCCGACAGCATTTTATCCAGCGCCTCGGCTTGCGGTACCGTGCGCGGAAATCCGTCGAGGATAAAACCTTTAGCGCAGTCGGGTTTCCGGATTCGGTCTTCGATCATTTTTATCATCAGATGGTCGGGGACCAGCCCGCCTGCGTCCATAATCTTTTTGGCTTCGAGACCGAGCGGCTCGCCGCGCTTGACGGCGGCGCGCAGCATGTCGCCGGTGGAAAGCTGGATCATGCCGTGCTGTTCTTCAAGCAACTTCGCCTGGGTTCCTTTCCCGGCGCCGGGCGGGCCCAACAGAATAATATTCATAAGGCCCCTGCTCCCCGGTTATTTCGCCCGCAACTTGGACTTCTTGATCAGCCCTTCATATTGATGCGCGATCAAGTGCGACTGGATACGCGAGATCGTATCGATCGTAACGCTGACGACGATCAGCAGCGACGTGCCGCCGAGATAGAATGGGACCGAACCCTTGCTCATCAGGAATTCCGGCAGCAGGCAAACGGCGGTCAGGTAAGCGGCGCCCAGAACCGTCAGGCGCGTCAGCACATAATCGAAATAATCGGAGGTATTTTTGCCGGGCCGGATACCGGGCACGAAGCCGCCATATTTTTTGAGGTTGTCGGCTGTTTCGACC
>JAATFY010000056.1 GCA_015654915.1 Rhodospirillales bacterium | reverse complement strand
CGGTACGTTGCTCGACAGCGCGCCCGATTTGCGCCAAGCCATCAATCTGACGTTAAAGGCCCATAAGCTGCGCGAAATCACGCTGGACGAGGCCAAAAGCATGACCGGCGACGGCATGCTGCCGATGCTGGGCCGCGCTTTCGCCATGGCAGGCAAGCCGATATCCGATTCCGAATCCTATACCCGCTTTCAGGAATTCATCACGCACTACCGCAACCAGAAAGCCGACCCGTCGCAAATTTACCCGCATGTGGTGGAGACGCTCGATCATTATAAAGGTCATGGAGTCAAATTCGGAATCTGCACCAACAAACAGGAGGCCTCGACAATCCGGCTGCTCAAGGAACTGGACATTCTGGGATATTTCGAATTCGTCGCGGGTGGCGATACATTCCCGACCCATAAACCGCATCCCGACCATGTGCGCGGCGTGATCGAAAAGCTGGGCGTGCCAACCGAAAACTGCGTGATGGTCGGTGACAGCCGCAACGATGTGCTGGCGGCGCATGGCGCGGGCATTCCCTGTTTTGTCGTAACACAAGGTTACGGAATGGATGTCGGCCAGTTGGGCGCCGATAAACTTATCGAGGGGTTTAAGAATTTACCTGAAGCCCTTGTCCAATCAGGGTTTAAAGTCGGCTGATGTGGCGTAACGCCAACTGGATAGATGAATCATAATAAGGCCAAACACGCTGCCGGTTTCGAGCCGTACCGGCATTTCCGGCAAATCCGGTGAAACCGGCGCCAGCCAAATGTGGAACGGGTCGCGCCCCATTTCCTTGTCGTTCTTCTGCCAGAAACGCGCCGGTTTACGGTCCTGCCATTCGCCGGCGATCATCTTGAAATCGGCGTTACAGACGCGCGCCGGACCTTTGTAGACGCCGTAGTCTTCCTCATCGATATCCTCGGCGCCGCCTTCCGAGCCCGTAATATCGAAAAGCCGTTTGCCGTCGAAAACCGATACCGTCACGGCGCAATTTTTCTGGATCGCCGCATGCGCCATCATTTGCAGCAGCGCCGTTACGGGATCGAGCGACCCGCGCCGCTGATCCAGCGTGACGACCTCGCGGCCTTCCTCATGGCTGGGCGGATCGAATTCCGGCGCGACATTGCCCTTGGCGTCGAAATGAAGTTTCGTCACCTTCGGTTTGGTTTTCCAGACGTCACGGGTATAAAACTCCTGCGGCAAGAATTGGTCTTTGACAATGCGGCCGTCGGTTTCCAGCAAAGTATTCCACGGCAAAGCCTTCTGCCAGAAACCATAGGTGTGCGCCTTGACCCACGTGTGATATTTCTTCGTCTGTTCCTGAAACAGGATATCGGCGGTGACAAGATGAATGCCGCCGACATAAATATCATAGGTCGTTACGATAGCCGGAAGCGCAGGAATTTGCTGCGGCTGCGGTACGGCCCGCGCGAACGCGCACGGCAAAACCGTCAGCATCAGAATCAGAAACGGATAACCCAAACGGCGCATGGCGCTATCTTCCCTCTTAACAAGGCGAGATTATGTCATATGGCGGCAAATTCCAGTAGCGGCTTAATCGTCATCCCGGCGAAGGCCGGGATCCAGTAAATCTCACGGAAAGAACTAAAGTAGACAAGACGGCAAACACTGGACTAATGGCCTTGGATAGAAAGCTTATACCGATAATTTGACTGGGCCCCGGCCTTCGCCGGGGTGACGCTCGGGGGTCGAAGTCGAGTCACGATCTAAATTCCAGCGGTTTTGCATGGCGCAAAACTGCTTCGGCTTCATCTGTATAGCCGCCATCGGGCTTATGAAGAATAAAGCTGCGGCAAACATTTGCCCATGTTTTTTCGCCTTTTCGGGCGCGGATAATCACGCGTTTCGGTGCGGTGCCTTCCTTGGGCAGGATCGGTAAGATTTCAATCGCGCCGAAGAACGGCTGAAGGGTTTTCAGAATTTCCTCCTGCCGGTCGGCGCGATGGATAAGCGTCAGCATGCCGGAAGACCGCAACGTCCGCGCCGCGTTTTCAATCCACAACTTCAGATCGCCGTCTTTTTCCGCATTCGCCATGCGTTTGCCGGCATGCGCGGAAACATCGTGCCGCGCTTCGTCATGGTAAGGCGGGTTCATCGCCACATGATCAAAGAAGCCGGATAAAGTTTCCGGCAACTGCGTCACGTCCCCCTGCTCTACTTTCATTTCGGATGGAAACGCATTGTACGCGATGTTATGGCGGCACAGATCGGCCAGTTCTTTCTGGATATCGATGCCCGTGATAAAAATTTCCGGTACGCGGCAAGCAAGGCACAACATAACGCCGCCGACGCCGCAACCGGCATCCAGCACTTTCTCCCCTGCCTGCACAGGTATGGCGGCGGCCAGCAAAACCGTATCCACCGCCACGCGATAACCCTTTGCAGGCTGTTCAATCAGCACGCGCCGGTTGAGAAGGCCGTCCGAAGTTGTATCCATATCCAGAACCGCTATACTCCGCCCGCAACCAACGGGCACCCCTATGGCCACCATTATTCCGCTCGAAACCTCGCGCCGCAAGCCGGATGTCTCGGCGCTCGATACGCTGGCCGCCTTCGTGACCGAGGATATGGCCGCCGTCAACCAGCTTATCCTCCAGCGCATGGAAAGCCATGTGCCGCTGATTCCGCATCTGGCGGGGCATATCATCGCGGCGGGCGGCAAACGGCTGCGCCCGATCCTGACGCTGGCGGCATCCAAGCTCTGCGGCTATCAGGGGCAGCGCCATCGCCGGTTGGCCGCCTGCGTCGAATTTATCCATACCGCCACCCTTCTGCACGACGATGTAGTAGATGCCAGCAACCTCCGCCGCGGCGGCCCGTCGGCCAACCCCCTGTTCGGCAACGGGGCCAGCGTTCTGGTCGGCGATTTCCTGTTCAGCCGCTCGTTCCAGCTGATGCTCGCGGACGGCTCGATCGACGTGCTGCGCATTCTTTCCAACGCTTCCGCCATTATCGCCGAGGGCGAAGTGCTGCAGCTTGCCACCACCAACGACAGCACAACGAGCGAACAAGCCTATCTTGAAGTCGTACGCGCCAAAACCGCGGAATTGTTCGCGGCGGCCTGCCGCATCGGCGCGGTCGTCGCGGCCCGTCCGGCATCCGAAGAAGAAGCCTTGCGCACCTTCGGACTCAATCTCGGCATTGCGTTTCAGATCGTCGACGATGTGCTGGATTACTCCGCCGAGCAATTGCGCCTTGGCAAGACCGTGGGCGACGATTTCCGCGAAGGCAAGGTCACGCTGCCGGTGATCCTTGCCATCCATCGCGGCTCGGAAGCCGAACGTGCTTTCTGGCATCGCACCCTCGATGAGCACGATCAGCGCGACGGCGATCTGGAACATGCCCAAGACCTCCTGCACCGCCACAACACGCTGCGCGACGCCATCGACCGCGCGCGGCACTACGGCGCCATCGCCCGCGACGCGCTCGGCCTGTTCCCGCATCATCCGGTTAAACAAGCGCTGCTGGATATCATCGATTTTACCGTGGAGCGGGAGTTCTAGGGGGCTCTCGGCTCTGTCGGCCTGCATCCTGTCTGACCTTAGAAAGAGTATATGAAATATCCTCTTTTGTCACATATTCAGCCGCATCAGTGTTCTGGCGTGCTTCGCGTTCGAGCGGATGAGCTGTGTGAACAACAGTTCCTTCCTTGTTGCTAACATAAATCCGTCCGTATTCCGTAACTGCAGTAAAAAAATCATAATATAAAACCGCCTGTCTGAAAAAGAACGAGGATTTCGGAATCGAGCCATTTATCAGAGCGCCCACAAGTTGCATCTGGTGATTGTGGGTATTTTCATGAAGCATTTCTTTGAATTTTGTCCCCGGGCTTTCCCAGTAAAGGTCCGAAGAGCCATCCAAGTATATTAATCCATTACGCTGGAATGCACGCCTGGGACGCGCAGGCGTATGTCCAAAACCGTATTTCCGCGCCGGCATAAAATGAAAATCGGGGTGACTGAAAACGTCGTCCTGCGTGTACGCGGCTCGTTTAAGTTCGTCTTCGCGCTTCGTATTGCTGTAGCCACCCCAATTAGCGACAAGCCATGGAATATCGATACCGTCTTTCAGTTTCTCGAAGAGAATCCATCTGGCGGCGTCGGTATGTTCTTTGTAATCGGGATCCAATTCTTGCGTTTTCAGAAGACCTGCCAACCCCAATATGGCGATGGACGTTTCGTTTTCCGGTACACGTTCATCAAATGTGCGGGGATGTACAAAGAGTTCCCATTTCACGTCACAAAACAATTGACGGCCCAAATCACGCCGGATGTCGAATGGCAAGTTCCCGATTTCCCGATAGAGTGAGTCGATTTTTGGCTCAAGGAAGGCCTGCGTTGCCCCTTCTTCTGCCAAAACGGATGCGTACAAATGCTGCCGTATGGCGGCGGCGGAAAAAGGGAAATGCATAGTCATAATTTATAACACCGCTATCAATATCGCTCTTATCTACATGATTTAGCGGTAAAATAGAAGCTAAGCGTTTTTCGAACGGGTTTTATTGCGCTATTTGCGTAACACCGTTATAAAACCCGTCCGCCGGATCGGAGAGTAGCTCAGCCCGGTAGAGCACTGCCTTCGGGAGGCAGGGGCCGCAAGTTCAAATCTTGTCTCTCCGACCACTCTCCTTGAATATTAATATTTCTATCGGCATGATCGGCACGCCATCGATTCGATCTGTCTGTCTGCATGTTTTCTCTTCGTAAATTTTTACCCGAGGTTAAATGCATGAAAATCAGTTTCGTCGTACCGGCCTATAACGAGGAATTGCTGCTCGGCAAATTCGGGCTATCGCCGCGGAAATCGCGCGAGCCCGCTGCGACGCGGAGATCATCGTCGTTAATAATGCCAGCACCGATGCCACGCGCCGCGTTGCGCTTTCCGTTCCCGACGTTCGGGTCGTTGATGAACCCAAGAAGGGCCTTGTGCAGGCGCGGCGCGCCGGATTTCTGGCCGCCGGCGGCGAGCTTATCGCCAATATCGACGCGGATACCGTCTTGCCCCAAGGCTGGCTGACAACGGTGCTTGAGGAGTTTTCCTGCAAACAAACCCTCGTCGCGCTTAGCGGACCTTATATTTATTACGATGCCCCCTTCCGCATCCGGGCCATAGCCTATGCGTTCTACAAAGTCAGTTTCCTTTTCTATCTGCTCAACCGCTTTATCCTGAAGGTCGGGTCGATGATCCAGGGCGGGAACTTCATTGTCCGCAAAGATGCCCTGGAAAAAATCGGCGGCTATAATCCCGATTTCAGTTTTTACGGCGAAGATACCGATCTGGCGCGCCGCCTGAATGACGTCGGCATGGTCGAATTCACGTTCCGCCTACCCGCTTTTTCCTCCGGCCGCCGTTTCGCCGGCGAGGGTGTTTTCATGGTCGGCTGGCGCTATTCGGTGAATTTCCTCTGGGCCACATTCCTGAAGCGCCCGTTTACGGAGAACTGGGATGATTTCCGGACGGCAGAGAATAAATAGACCTCCCGCCATTCAAGCCTTGTCTTTCCGAGCGTCGGTACCGTCTCCTAACCCCATCCTTTCCTTGACAATTTGCCTGCCAAGGGCATAAAGCCCGCGCAGGGCTTGGCCGGAAGGTGACGATGACAACACCCATTCCTTCGGAAGATCGCGGATCTTTTCCTGAAAGATTTCTGTCTTTTTGCTCGCCTGTTTTCAACCGCGGCAAAAGCATTACAATCCAGACTTCGCGCGTTTCGGAAATTTACGGCGAAGTCGCGCGGCTTGAAGGCGATGCGGCACTGATCCGGCTGGCCAGCCGGATCGAAGGGCTTTCGGACGATGAAGCCGCCGTGCGGCTGGAGCAATACGGCCCCAATCAGGTGGCACGCGAGGAGCACAAAAGTATTCCGTGGCAACTGGTCGAGCGTATCCTTAATCCGCTGAATGTCATGCTGCTGGTCCTCGCGATCATCAACTTCTTTGTACTGGATGATATTGAATCCGGCGCGGTAGTAACCACGATGATCGTCCTTAGCGTATCGCTGTCCTTCGTGCAGGAGCAACGTTCCAGCAAGGCCGCCGAAAAACTCCGCGCCATGGTAAGCACCACGGCCTCGGT
>JAATFY010000042.1 GCA_015654915.1 Rhodospirillales bacterium | reverse complement strand
CGCCTTCACAATCGTCGCCAATTCGCCCGCAATATCGCTGGCGCCCAAGGCAATGCGGGCGTTCAGCATGCGGTTAACCAGCTCCTTGAATTTATCGCGGTCGCCTTTTTTCTGCAGCTCTTCGCCTTCCTTGACCAGAGCCTCGAATTCCGCCGTGTCGGGAAACAGATACGGCTCGCCGACAAGCCGCTTGAACCAGGTCTGGACATAATCCGGATCGCGCCAGGCGATGCTGAAGAACAAATCGCGCATTTCGGCCAGATGCAGGTCGGCATCGTCAAAGCTTTTTTCGTCGCCCGCATCGATGATTTCCTGAACCTTGAAGGTATGGTTGTCGAAACGCGCGGCCTCGACCTTGTCGGTATGGGCGCGGGCGATACGGTTGAAGATCGCCGTCATTTTGCCCAAGCGTCGCTGCAGCATGGCGCCGCGATGTTTCTTGCCGATGCGGGCGATATCCTGCCGGATGAAGCGCGATTCTTCCGCCACGCGCCGGATCACTTCGGCGTCGTCGCCGGATTCATCCAATATCTCACGCTGCTCGACCAGCCGCGTTTGCAGCAATTTGATTTCGGGCCCGCCTTCGGGGCCGACGGCGGCGGCGAGATCGCCCCATTCTTCTTCGCCTTGCTTGACGATGGCGCCCGCAAACGTCGCGCCGTCTTTGCCGCTGAAGGAAATCTGCCCCACCTGCGGCGCATAAAAACGCGGCGCTTTGAGATCGAGCGGACCATTGACGCCGTTATCGAGCCGGACGGTGGCCTGCAACGTGCCGCTGTCGCTCATCTGCCAGTCGAAGGTAATCGGATCGCCTTCCTTAACCAGATAGGCGTCGGGTAAATCCTCGCCGCCGATGCGGAACACGCCGACGCACAGGTTAAGGTCGATGCGTTCGGGATATTCGACCTGGAACAATTCGAAATTCAGGTAGCCGGATTCGTGCGGCTTGAGATTGCGCGCGCTTTTGAATTTGGCCTGTCCGCTGGCGGGCAGCAGGTCGCCCTTCTTAACAATGGGCAGGAGGACGTTTTCCTGCGCGTAGGCGTGATCGAGCGCCTTGACGGCAATCGTTTGCGCGGCGGGGATGCTGCCGGTGGCCGCGACCAGCCGCGTGATGGTCAGCGTCTGGTCGTGTTGCGGCAAAGGCTTGGCTTTGTCGTCCACGACGCGGACGTCGAATTTGTGTTCGCCCATTTCCTTGAGCGGAACGGCGATGGTAAGGCCGTCCGTCACCGGCAGAAGACCGGAATCCCAGTCTTTCGATTTGATCTGCAACTGGTTTTGTCCGGCATCGCCCTTCACATTGAGTGTGATGACGGTCTTGTCGTCCGGCGTGCGGGCCGTGAACTGGAATGAAAGACTCGCTTCCTGCGCGGCACCGGCGGCAGAAGGCGATGCGGGCGCAGCAGCAGCGGCCGCAGGAGCGGGCGTTGTCGCGACCGCTTCCTTCGGTTTCGGTGCGCTGACATTATCCTTGTCCCACTGGCGGCTTTCACAATAATAAGCCGCGCCGACGGCAACGGCGGTCATCGGATCGGTTTTCAGGTCGGCGGCGATTCCAAGCTCGTTGGACACCATCTCGCGCACAAGGGGAATACGGCTCGGGCCGCCGATAAAGACGATGCGGTCAATGTCCTCGTTCTTGTAATTGTTTTCGCTGAGCAGGCTGCGGATCATGTCGATGGTCTGCATGATCGGTTTGCGGATCAAATCTTCCAGCTGCGCGCGGCTCAGCGGCACGTCCAGGTAAATTTCCATTTCGCTCTGGTCGATCAGGCGAACATCTTCATCGGACGCGAAAATGGTGGTTTCCTCGTTCGACGACAATTCGATCTTGGCTTTTTCGGCCGCCAGTTGCGCCACGCGGATCAGGCGCTGGTATTGCGCGTCGCGCTGGAAATTTTCCGGCAGGTCGAACGTGGTGACCAGCCACGGGCGCACGATCTCGTTGACGATCATGCGGTCAAAATCGCGTCCGCCCAGCATATTGATGCCCTGATGGGTGACGATATTCACTTCGCCGTTGATGGCTTGGGCCAGCGCTACGTCGAACGTGCCGCCGCCGAGATCGTAGACAAGAAACTGGCCGGAACGTTTGGCGCCTTCCATCGCGGCCATGGCGGCGGCGATCGGTTCCTGCAACAAATCGACACGCTCGAGTCCCGCCATTTTGGCGGCGCGCAAGGTTGCTTCGGATTGCATCTGGTTGAAGGCGGCGGGAATGGTAACGACTGCGCCGGTTACCTTGTCGCTGCCGGTCTCGGTCGCGGCCTGTCCCAGCAACTGGCGAATAATCTCGGCGGAACATTCTTCCGGCGTCAATGTAAGTTCGGCACCCTTGATCTCAATCGGCGTCGAGGTTCCCATCAATCGCTTGAAGCCCGCCGCCACATTTTCGGGCGAGACAAGGGCTTGGTCATGGGCGCGTCGGCCATAGAGCCGGTGCCCGCGCTTGTCGATATAGATGACGGACGGCAGCACTTCGCCGCCGTCGGCGGGACGGAAGACGCGCGCTTTACCGTCTTCGATGCCTGCGATGACGCTGTTGGATGTGCCGAGATCGATGCCTAAATACATTGGGTTTTTATAGCTTCAAGAGATTAAGAAAGCTTTGCCTGCAAGGCTTTCCGTCCGTTAACGCCTGCGCTGCGATAGCCGCATATTTGCAGGGCGCTTTTCTTAATGCAACCCGCTGCTTTAGCGATTTGTTAAGGAGGCGCAATTCTCTCTTCGCCAAACGGCATGTCCTATGCCATTTTGCGGCATGAATCCTTCCGCCCGCCTTCAGGCCGTTCTCGATCTTCTTGTTGAAATCGAAACCCGCTCCCGTCCCGCCGACGCGCATGTCAGCGCCTATTTCCGCGCGCGCCGTTACATCGGCAGCAAGGACCGCGCGGCGGTATCGACGATGCTTTACGACATCCTCCGCCATCACGCGCGGCTGGGCTGGTGGCTGGAACGAAACGGCGCGACGCCTGCGCCGCGCACGCGCTTGCTGGCTTATATGGCGCTGGTCGAGAGAAAGATTTTGAAAGAAATCGCCGTATTTTTCGATGGCAAGAAATTCTCGCCCGCGCTGCTTGAGGAAAGCGAACGCGTGCTGCTTCGGAAGCTTGACGGGCACACCATCGAACACCCCGATATGCCGGATGAAGTCAAAGTCGAGTGCCCCGCATGGGCGGCGGAGCCGCTGAAGCGCCGCTTCGGAAAAAACTTCGGGCGCGAGATGAAGGCGCTGCAAAAACCGGCGCCGCTCGATCTGCGCGTCAATACGCTGAAGACGACGCGCGAGGTTATTCTGGCGGAGCTGGTCAAGCTTGGCATCAAGGCCGAACCTTGCCGCCTGTCGCCCAACGGGATTCGTATCGAAGAACGTCCGTCGCTGGCGGCGCTGCCGATGCTGAAAAACGGCATGGTCGAAATTCAGGATGAAGGCTCGCAGCTCGTGGCGTTATTGGTCGATGCGAAACCCGGCCAGCGCGTGGTTGATTTCTGCGCGGGCGCTGGCGGCAAAACGCTTGCCATCGCCGCCCAGATGAAAAACAAGGGCCGCATCGTTGCCTGTGATGTGCTGGCGGGACGGTTGAAGCGCAGTGGCGAACGTTTCCGCCGCGCGGGACTGGATAACGTCGAAATCAGGCCACTGAAAGACGAACGCGACCCGTGGGTCAAACATCACAAGGCCAGTTTCGACCGCGTTCTGGTCGATGCGCCGTGCGGCGGTTCGGGCACATGGCGGCGTAATCCCGACCAGCGCTGGAGCCGGTTGGGCCCGACACTGGAAAGGCTCCTTGCTTTGCAGGCCAATATTCTTGCCAGCGCGGCGCGCCTTGTGAAACCGAAAGGGCGGCTGATTTATGCTACATGTTCCCTGATGCCGGAAGAAAACGAACAGCAGATCGAAAAATTTCTGGAAACGCACGCAGATTTTAAATTGGTGCCGTTCGGCGAAGTCACGAAAGAAAAACTGCCCTCGACACTTACGGATTATCTTTCGCTGACGCCCGCGCAACACAATACCGACGGTTTCTTCGCGGCGGTGATGGAAAGGACCGGCGCTAAGGTGCCCCCGGAAGAATCGCAGGATTTGTAAAGGCCGCTTAGTTCTTCGGCAAAACTTTTAATGCCATCCATCCCAGAAACGGCATGATCTTGGGGCGCAGCAGATGCGGATTGAAACGTGCCATGCGGCGGGTATCTTCGGCGAGAGCGATTTCGACCAATCGTCTTGGCGTCAGCCCGACCGTCAAAGCTTCGCCGCCTGACACGACAAAATTATCGTCGCTCTTGCCGCCGTCGGCGGCCCCGGCCAGCGAGAGGCGGCCAAGCCCCGCCATCGCCAGCGCGGCAAGACAGCGCGCGCGGAACCACAGGCGTGACAGAAGCGGCTTGTTGGCGGCGCAGTACGCGACCCAGTTTACGAAAAACATAATGTGTCGCGCTTCTTCCTGTACGACCGGCTCGAACACATCGACAAGCTCCGGCGGAAAATAGCCCGAATCCTTCGCCATTTTAAACAGGCCGAAGGCGAAGAAGCTGTCGAAACATTCGCCGTAGCCGGTGCAGATGAATTTCCATTCGGCATCGCGCGGCGCGCCGTAGGATTTTTCTTCCTTCAGCGGAATACCGTAGAAACGCAGCATGTTGCGGATAACGAGCTTGTGCCGTCCTTCCTCGAAAGCGTTCAGCGCGATGGCTTCCTTGATCAGCGGATCGGTGACGGTATCGGCCATCGCCTGCATGCGCGACGACGCATGGCCTTCGGTTTCGACCGCGACGTCCCAGAAAGGAAGGCCGGTCAGCCTTTTTTCGGCATCGGGTGACAGCTTGGGCCAGGCCAGAATCGACGGCTTGTAGGGGTCGAAAATATCCAGCAGCACGCCGCAAAAAGCGCGCTTGTGGGCCTCCGAGCCGATTCGGAACGGTGGCGGCGCATCGGTTGTAGCGGCGGCGGAAGGTGCAAGTGCGGCGGCAAGATTGGTCATTGGCGGCTCCGGTAAGCGCCTAAAATGGCGGTATTAGGCGCGCTATTCAAGGGAAAGGAGCATGCGCGGTTATTATGCCCGCAAATCGCCGAAAATTTTAGATATTCCAATATTAACAATTGCTTATCCAATGACGGGTACAGTCGGAATCGGATCGTTTCAGAGATATTTGGAGGGGCAATGTTAGGCAAGATCGAGCTGTTGAAAAAGAACCTCTCCTTGAGCGAGCTTGGCAGCTTCGGCATCGAAGATATCGCCTACGTCAAATCCGTGACGATCGACGGCAACAAGTTCCACGCGATACATGCCGCCGACGGCACGCCGTTGACGGTCGTGGCCGAACGCGATCTCGCTTTTGCCACCGTGCGCCAGCACGATATGAGCCCCGCGAGCGTCCACTAAAATCGAATACAGGTTTTATCAGGCCGCTTGCGCTTCCGGCGTTTCCGTCAGCAGGCGGTAGATCGCGGCTTCATCCTTGGCCTTGCGGATTTGCTCGCACAGCTTCTGGTCGCGTAACAACCGCGAAACGGTGGCAAGGGCATGCAGATGGTCGGCGCCGGCCTCGGCGGGGGCCAGCAGCAGAAACACGAGGTCCACCGGACGGTCGTCAATCGCTTCGAATCCCACCGGGTGCGTCAGCCGCGTAAAAAATCCCTGCACCTTGTCGAGGCCTTCAAGGCGTCCGTGCGGAATGGCGATACCGAAACCGACGCCGGTCGTTCCCAACCTTTCGCGTTCCCACAATACGTCGAAAACGGCTGATGCTTCCCTGCCGAGAATGGCGGCCGCGCGG
>JAATFY010000224.1 GCA_015654915.1 Rhodospirillales bacterium | reverse complement strand
TTCGGCTGCCCGATCAGGCATCCCTCGCCCACGAATTCGTCCGCGCCCATAATCGCGACGACGGCTTCCTTACCCTGTTTAGAGACGACGGTGACTTTGACTTTGCCCTTTCGAATATAAAAAATTGCGTCCGCGTCGTCGCCCTGGAGAAAAATGATTTCGCCCTTGGGATGTGCGGACACGACGCGGCCTTTCGCTGCCGTCTCAAGGAAACTCGCGGGGTAAAATCCCGCCTTTCCCTTTCCTGATTTTTTTTTGGAAATCTTCGGCACAGTCATTCCTATGTCCTCGTCGCCAGCGCTTTCAGTAAAATGCGATGAGCACGGTATAAAGATGAGCACGTGTATAAAATTGCACGCCGCGCCGAAAAGAGCAGGTCACTTTCCGCTTAACATCGTTCATTCTCAAACTATCTAGGAACGAACCGGCGTCTCAACCATTCCTACTATACAAATTATTATGTTTGTGAGGAATTCGACATGAACCAAGCGATAAGAAATATCCTTTTCGCTGGCACAACGGTGCTGGCGCTGTCTTTAGCTTCTTCCATGGCTGACGCGCGTGGCGGCGGTGGCCACGGTGGGGGTGGCCATGGCGGCGGTGGTCACATGGGCGGCGGCCATATGGGTGATGGCGGTCACGGCGGTGGTCACTTTGCCGGCGGTCACCATGGACATAGCGGCCGATATGCCGGTGGTTACAGGCGCGGATATGGATACGGCGGCGGCTACTGCGGTCCAATTCAAATAGCTGCCGGTCTCTGCAGCGGATACGGCTATTAACCGCCGTTCCTCGTTCGTTAGCTAGACGCGCGCTCGCGTAGATCGCGGGCGGTCGTTTTCAACCTCTGGAGAATTTATGAAATTTCGTTTCGCTGTTGCTCTTGGACTTTTCGCTTCGATCTCCTGCCCCATGATTGCGCAAGCCCAGGGCTTGGTCGGGGGCGCTGAGGAAGGCGCCCATAGAGGTAATCGAGCCGCGGGTCCGGTAGGAGCTGTCGTTGGTGGCGCGGTCGGCGCCGGCGTCGGTACTGTAAATGGCGCGCTGGGCCTCGGGTACCATCATCATCGTTGCTATCGACGGCACGGCTATCGCCATTGCCGTTACTGATCGAGGCGGCCCGCCGACGGCGGACCGTCACTTCCCGGAATTGCGAGCCGATGCCGACGCTGTGATGCGCCGGCGTCGCGAATCCGAACCGCATTGGAGCCGATCGAGTCGGAGCCCGCTTACGCAAGTATTTGCATCCGGTGTGCATACGTGAAGCGTTTGCCTTTGACCTGAGTATCCCCACTAGCCGCCATTCCCCGCTATGCTACACTTCCATCGTGCGCGTCCGGTCATGTGTGAATTATCGCATTTCCCCGGCGAGATTGCGCCATTGTGCTGCTGGTGTTGCGTCAACTTCCTTACGCAATGGAGGGGTGAAAATGGCAAAGGCGGTCAAGAAACCATTAAAAAAAGGGCTGGACGGGCGGGCCGAGGAGCACGGCAAGATCAGCCGCAAGCACGGGAACACCCGGATCGATACGCTCCGTAAAACCTACGGCGAGCATTTCGCCGCCGGCCGGCGCGGCGATATGCATCTCGCGACCCTGCTGAAAGAAACCGGCTCGGAATCGCTGCACGAATATCTTCGCCACCACCACAAAGGCTAGCCGCCGCCGGATCGCCGCCGTTCAAGGCAGCGGATCGTCGGCCTTGAACGGCAAGGCGCTGTCATGGGCGTGCCGCACGCGCGCGTCTTCGAGATCGAGTTCGCGCTCGATGCGTCGCCGTGCTTCGTCCGTCAACGCGTCTTCCGCATAGAGTTCGGCGATCTTTTGCCGCTCGGCCCCGATGAGGCGAAGCTGAATGGCAAGAGAATCGCCATATTGGTTATCGACGCGCTTGAGCGCGCTGATCAGCGTGTCCCGCCGGTCGCGCTGCCGGTTGCGTAAAACGCGCAATGTGCCGGGGGGTATGCCATCCGGCTCGATCGCGTTCAGTTTGCCGAGCGCTGCCTCGACCCCGGCGACGCGGGCGCGGATTTCGCGGTCCTTGGCCGCCGCCTGGTCGCTCCGCCCGGCGGCGTCCATTC
>JAATFY010000218.1 GCA_015654915.1 Rhodospirillales bacterium | reverse complement strand
GTTGTTATAAGTGCCGCCATAGCTGACCGAAGGCTGGATCGTGCCGTTGCTGCCGCCCATGAAATCGGCGGTGCCGCCGTTCTGAAAACCGGTTTTGGTCGTGATATCGACGATGGCTGCCGTACGGAAACCGTATTGCGCGGGCAGGGTGCCGTCCAGCAGCGTCGCGTTCTCGATTATGTGGGAGTCGATGGTATCGCCGAAACCGCTGATGCCGTCCGGCAGCAGAATGCCGTTCAGGCGGTATTGAAGGTTGGCATGTTCGCCGCGGATATGTAGCGAACCGCTGGCGGCGGAATCTTCCGCGACGCCGGGCGCTTGCAGAAGAACCTTGTTCAGCGAGGTATCCGCCCCCTGCGGAAGGGATTCGATCGTCTTTCGATCGAGTTTGTAAGCGCTTGTTCCCGTCGTCGGCGACAGATCATTCCGCGCCTCCTCGAAACGCCGCTTGGTTATGATGATGTTGAGGGTTTGCTGCGACTGCAACTTGATATCTTTCGCAACGGATTTATCATCGATAATGGAAACCGTGGTCGATCCTATCGGCGTGTCGTTCTGCCGCGCCTCGACGACATAGCTGCCATCCGTAATGGACGGGAATGTATAATGCCCCGAGGCGTCGGTTATGGCGTTCGCGATTACAGCGCCTTTTCCGTTTTCGAGCGCCATCGGCATATTCGCCACCGGTTTGCCGGCGTCGTCGCGCAGGGTGCCTTCCACGGCCGCGGCCTGCGCCGGAACGGGCAGGCAACCGAGGACGATCAAAATCGGGAGGGTTCGGGCGGCAATCATGGGAAGCCTCTAAAATGTTATAACATAACACGACTCACCACAAAACCGCGGGAGCGTCAAGACGGCAATAAAAAGTCCGGGTTTTGGGGGAAATAAATTCGGATTTTGTTCAAGGCGGCTATGTGATATTATTTCCCGGACCAACCACGGAGATTCTCATGTTTCGTATCCAGATCGCGGTTCTTGTTTTCTTGGTAATGTTGGGTTCAATGAGCGCGGCTTCGGCTTTCTCGACCGAGAAACCGGGCAATGTCATTAAGGGCGATCCCTCCAATTTTACCGATCCCGACGAGCAGAAGCCGGCTTTTCTTCAGCCATCCGGCGATCAATCGTCACAGCAGCTGCAATCTTCGCCGTCCGCTCCGGTTGATCGGGAGGCGCGCCGCGAAAAATTGATGGAGCTTTCCCCGGGGTACCTGTCGGGTTCTTCGCAAAAATAATCAGGATTTTTTTCGTTTGGCCGGAGTGGCCTTGGGCGTTTTCTCGCGCGCGCAGTTTTTGCACAAACCGACAATCTCCAGAATCTGCTTGTTGATGCCGAAGCCGAGCGCTCCGGCTTCCTGACGCAGCATGCGGCTGATTTTGCTGTCGGGCGCTTCCATGGCGTTGCCGCACTGGCGGCAGATGAAGAACAGGCAGTCGTGATCCTCATGCGGATGCTGGCAAAGGATATAGGCATTCTTGCTTTCGATGCGCGTCACGAGGCCGTGTTCGGCCAGATGCTGCAACGCGCGATAGACGGTCACCGGCGCGACCGTATGTCCAAGCTGCTTTGTCATCACGGGAATGATGTCGTAGGCGCTCAGCGGCTTCGCGGCCTTCGACAGGATTTTCTGCACGCTCGTCTCGTTGGGGCCGAGATGATGCGAATCGCAGTCTCTTTTCTTGGAGCAGGTTTTTGCGGTTTTTGATGCCATACTTTTTTCTACCCCATCCTTTCCGTCAAAGCAAAAGTCCATCCAGACGATATAACCCCTTGCGCCCAAAGGCATCTTGTCGGATGCTTGGAGGCAGAAAATGGTCGGGAGAGCTTTCATGGACAATCTTTTGCTTGCGCTGGAAAAATACTGGGGAACGCCGGAATTAATGGCGAACCTCGTCGTTTTTCTGAATATCTTCGGCGCTCTGATGCTGGGGCTGATGGTCGGCTACGAGCGTTCCTATCGTGGCCGCGCCGCCGGCATGCGCACTTACGGCCTTGTGTGTATGGCGTCCTGTGCCCTGACGGTCATCACCGGCTATCCGGAATTCTGGTATGGCGGCCATTCGCCGGCTCTGGTCAATGCCATCGACCCCGGCCGCGTCATTCAGGGTGTCGTCACCGGCATCGGCTTCCTCGGCGCCGGCGTTATCATGCGCGACGGGCTGAACATCAGCGGCCTGACGACGGCGGCGTCCATCTGGGCCGTGTCGGCCATCGGCGTTCTGGTCGGTGTGGGGTTCTACGGTGCCGCCATTACAATGGCGGTGGTGGCGTCGGTCATCATGATGTGGGGATCGAAGCTTGAGACTTTTCTGCCGTCGCGTCACGCCGTTGCCGTGACGCTGAGTTTCAAAAAAGATACGGGACCGTCCGAAGACCATCTGAACCGGCTGATCCATGATCGCGGCTACGAAATAGCCACGGGATCTTTCTCGATTTCCGAGCGCGACGGGCT
>JAATFY010000262.1 GCA_015654915.1 Rhodospirillales bacterium | reverse complement strand
CCTGCAGCAACTGCAGCATACCGGCGTGCCGAGCTATACCTACGGCACGGTCAGCCTTAACCCGAGCACCGCGTTGGTGGCGGCAGGAAATTCGTATGCTCTTCCCCCGGGATTTGCTAGCTTCACGCGCGTGAATGGCGCCGTCGCCGTTATCGGATCGCCGGACGGTTATTAGGGATCGAACGATAGAGAAAGGGAACCCATGATTTACATTTCCAGAAATTCCCGACGCGGCTTTACGCTGGTCGAACTCGCCATCGTTCTGGCCGTTGCCGGTGTCCTGTTTGTGGGACTATGGCGTCTGTTGTCCGGTGGCAACCAGCAATTGCGCGACCAGTCTGCCGCCAGCTCGCAGCTTCAGTTGATCAGCGCCGTCAAAGGTTACCTGGCGTCGTCAGAGGGACAGAACCTAGTATTGAAACCCCTTAACCCGAATGCGAGTTTTGGCTTAGCTTTGCCTTCTGCTCCGCCCGATGGGGGCGCGAATGGCCCCTGTATGGCCAGCATACCCACCAATCCGGGCCTCTGTAATTATTTGCCTGTTGGTTTCGAAGCCCCTCCCGGAGCGAATCCTACAACCAATTCCTATCGCCAGACTTTTACGGTGCGCGTTCTCAAGGACAACACCCCCTCCGGCACTGTTCCCAACACTTATTCCTTCATGGTCCTTACGTCGGGCGGCGATACGATTCCCGACACGGATGGCGGTCGCATCACGGCGGTAATTGGCGGGGACGGCGGATTTGTTTATTCCAACGATGTTTGCACGGCAGGCGGCACGTCCAAGACGACCGCCTGCGGCGCCTATGGAAGCTGGCAGACTCTGCTTACAAACTACGGCATGCCGGTCGTGGCGCCCGGGGGTTTCGTCGCAACGCGCACTTATGTATCGCCCGAACAGGATTCCAGCTTGCCCTGGCTGGCACGCAATACCACTATACAGCCCGATCCAACCTTCAATTATAACACCATGATAACGGACCTCTATATGGGCTCGGCCACCGGTGTATCGCCCTATCACAACATCAATCTTGCGCCGTTCGGCCACACAACGGGTGGCGGCACGATCAATCTGCAGGGCGGTCTCATCACCGGTGCCACCACCAGCAGCATCAATATCAACGGCTCCGGCGGCATCAATCCCAACCCGCCGCTTAAAATAATAACGGTCGGCGCGGGCGCTGCCCAGCCTGCCGTTAATATAGGCACCGGCTGCAACAAGGGGTCTCCCACCGACGCCACATGTCAGTGGGGGCTTCAGCTTTTCGGCGATGCTGCAGTGGCGGGATTGCTACAGGCCAACGCCTTCTACTCTAACACCGTCTATTACCAGACATCGGATGTGCGCCTAAAAACGAACATCCATCCGCTGACGAGTTCGCTGGCGGATATAATGCGGCTGAAGCCGGTTTCTTTTAATTTCAAATCCAGCGGCAAGGAAAGCCTTGGCGTCATCGCTCAGGATATCGAGAAAATTTATCCCGAACTCGTGACGACAGGGGATGGCATGAAAGCCGTCAACTATGAGGGATTGATTGCGCCGCTAATCAGTTCGGTGCAGGAACTTAAAAAGGAAAACGACGAGTTGCGCCTGAAAATAGACGCACAAGCCGCACGGCAGGAAATACTGGAACGCGAATTACACAAGCGTACGCCCTAGGCATAAAGCTTATTGCGACATCATGTCGCAGCGGAACGAACAGATGTTTTCCTGAAGCTTCACGATGCAGCAATGCGGGATAAGCTGCGCGCCCATGCCCTTGGGTATGGTGTTGGGTAGGGACGTCAGGCAGCTGCTCGAATCAAGACCTGCGATTTCATCGAAAAATCCCGAAGGGCTGGTGTAACCGGAATACTGCGTGATGCAGGCATTGGTGGCCGCAACAAGCGTGGAGGTCGGAATGGTGTTGTTATCTTCGGGGCAAGGCACGCGCTGTGGGCAGGTTATCGTTCCGAAGCTATGCGGCCCGCTGCTGTTCGTCTGCGCCAGCGCCGGTTGCGCGAGGATCAGTCCCATAAAGAGGATACCGAGAAAACGCATGAGGAACTCCTGAAGATGAGGGATATCTTGTCCAGATATAAGCGCCTTGTCTTCCATCCGACAAGAAGCCATTTTAGGCTTCGAGAACTAAGTTTAGGTAAAGAGAATCATGGCTGTACCGTTACCCCGGCATGCCGGTTCACTCGTGAGGGCTGAAATCGTTCCTGAAACGGAACAATATAGGCTCGATAAGGCTTTGACGGTTATTCTGGCCGGCCAGGTTACGGCGCTGTCGCGCGCGCGCTTGCAGGCCTTGTTGGCGGAAGGTTGCGTGAGCCTATCCGGCAAGCCGGTGAAGGACGCCAGTCGCAAAGTCAAAGTCGGTGAAGTGTATAGCGTGCGTCTGCCGCCGCCGGAAGCGGCCTTGCCCGAAGCGCAGGCGATGGATCTGAAAATCGTATATGAGGACAAAGATTTGCTGGTGATCGACAAGCCGGTCGGCATGGTCGTGCATCCTGCGCCCGGCAACCGCGACAAGACGCTGGTGAACGCATTACTGGCGCATTGCGGGAAAAGCCTCAGTGGCATCGGCGGCGTGGCGCGTCCGGGCATCGTGCACCGGCTCGACAAGGATACCAGCGGCCTGATCGTCGTCGCCAAAAACGACGTCGCGCATCAGGCGTTGACGCGCCAGTTTGCCGACCGCAGCCTCAGCCGCACCTATCAGGCGATCGTGTGGGGTGTTCCGGTTCGGGGGACCGGCAGCGTTAATGCGCCGATCGGTCGCCACCCCCATGATCGCAAGAAAATGACCGTTATAGCGCGGGGTAAAACGTCGCTGACGCATTACAAGGTTCTCGAATCTTTCGAAGGCGCCGCGCTGGTCGAATGCAAGCTTGCGACCGGACGCACGCACCAGATCCGCGTGCATCTCGCGCATATCAAACATCCGGTCGCGGGCGATCCGGTTTACGGTGCCCGCAAGACGCGCTTGGCAGGTGCGGCGCAAGAGGCCTTGCATAATTTTCCGCGTCAGGCGTTGCATGCGATGCAGTTGCAATTTATCCATCCGCGCACAAATAAGCCGGTCCGTTTCGCCACAAAACTGCCCAAAGACATGGCCGGATTATTGAAACTGTTACGCCGCAAAAAATAGGATAAATCCTTTGTTTTCAGCCGGTTAGAGAAGAACACACTATTGCCGCAAAAAATGCTAATAACGCATTCGCAAGCATCGCAATTTTCGAGCTGCGACAGGAAACCATGAACGCACCCGTCCGCAATCTTCCGGTTCTGAAAGGCGAAGGCAATCTCGCCCTCTATCTGCGCGAGATCAGGAAATTCCCCGTCCTCGACAAGGACGAAGAATATATTCTCGCCAAATCCTGGAAGGAACATGGCGACCTCGAGGCCGCGCACAAACTCGTCACCAGCCATCTGCGCCTCGTCGCCAAAATCGCCCGCGGTTATCGCGGCTACGGATTACCTCTCTCCGACCTCATCGCCGAAGGCAATGTCGGCATGATGCAGGCGGTGAAACGCTTCGATCCGGAGCGCGGCTTCCGT
>JAATFY010000148.1 GCA_015654915.1 Rhodospirillales bacterium | reverse complement strand
TACTCGATATGTGCGGCACGCCCGCAAGCGTCGCAAGCGATCTGGAAATCGTGGGTAAAGCTCCGGATACCGTCCGCACTATCGCGCTCGATCCGAAAAAATGCCTGCGCCATGTCGGCGTCGATGTGCCGGAAGAGGAGCAGATTAAAATCCTGACTTCGCTTGGCTTCGAGGCCAAGAAGCAGGGCGCCGCCCTGAATGTCGTCCCGCCGAGCTGGCGGCCCGATATCGAAGGCGCCGCCGATCTGGTCGAGGAAATCATCCGCATCAAGGGTTACGAGTATATTCCGGTCACGCCGCTGGAACGCCCGTCCGTCAACGCCGCCGCTATCGACATTCAGGACCAGCGCGGTAATGCCGTACGACGTGCGCTTGCGGCACAGGGACTTCTGGAAGCGGTGACATGGTCCTTCATGCCAAGCGCAATCGCCGCGCAGTTCGGCGCGATTGATGATGGCCTGCGGCTTTTGAACCCGATCAGCAGCGATCTGGACGTCATGCGTCCCAATATTCTCGGCAACCTCATCATGGCGGCCAAGCGCAATGCCGACCGCGGCTTTGCCGATGCCGGTTTGTTCGAAGTCGGGCCTATTTACAAAAACGCGACGCCGGATGGCCAAAGCACGGTCGCAGCATCCCTGCGCGCCGGAGCGACGCCGCGCAACTGGCTGGAGAAACAACGTCCCATGGATGCGTTCGATGCCAAAGCGGATGCGCTGGCGGCACTTGCCGCCTGTGGTGCGCCCGTCAATTCCTTGCAGGTCACAACGGACGCTCCCGCTTGGTATCATCCGGGCCGTTCCGGCGCTCTGCGCCTCGGCCCCACCCTTCTCGCCTGTTTCGGTGAAGTCCATCCCGCCGTGCTGGCCGCTTGCGATGCCGCCGGCCCGATGGTTGCTTCCGAGATTTTCTTCACTGCTATTCCTGCGAGCCGTGCGGGCAATGCAAGGCCGCTTCTGAAGCTCGAGCCGCTGCAATCCGTCGCGCGCGATTTCGCCTTTGTTGTGGATTCGAACATCACCGCCGCGAAGCTGATCCGCGCCGCGAAGGATGCCGACAAAATCCTGATCCGCGAAGTTACGGTGTTCGATATCTATGAAGGCGAGCGCGTGGGTGCGGGAAAGAAATCGGTGGCGCTGAGCGTGACGCTGCAACCCGCCGACAAAACGCTGACCGATGCCGAGATCGAAGCCATCAGCGCGCGCATCACGGCCGCCGTAACCAAGGCCACCGGCGCGGCTCTGCGGACCTAATAAACTATTGATTTACCTATATATTACGGCAGCAACGGCGACCAGGCCGGATCGGACGCGTCGGTCGGCGTCGACACTTCGCGCTCATTATAACCGGTCAGATCCACGCTGTAGAGCTTCGTCGCATGGCGTCCGCCGCCGACCGGCATATCCTTGAAGAACATCAGCACGCGCCCGTTCGGCGCCCAGGTTGGACCTTCGGCATGAAACGCCTCGGCAAGTTCGCGCTCGCCGGAACCATCGGTGCGCATGACGCCGACATAGAAATGGTCGCCATGCAGTTTCGTGAAGGCGATCAAATCGCCGCGCGGCGACCAGACCGGCGTGCCGTAATGGCCCTCGCCGAAGCTGATGCGCTGCACGTCGCTGCCGTTCGCGCGCATGGTGTAAATCTGCTGCGAACCGCCGCGGTCGGATTCGAACGTGATATTCTGCCCGTCCGGCGAATAGCACGGCGCCGTGTTGATCGAGCTGCTGTTGGTCAGCTGCTGGATGTGATGCGAGCGCAAATCCATCGTGTAGATGTTGGAATTGCCGCCTTCCGACAGGCTGAAAATCACATGGCTGCCGTCCGGCGAAAAGCGCGGCGCAAAGGTCATGTTGGCGAAATCGCCCAGAACTTCCTGCTGGCCGCTATCGATGTTAAACAGATAGACGCGCGGTTTGTTGTTGTAATAGGCCATATAGGTGATGCGCTGCATGGTCGGCGAGAAACGCGGCGTCAGCACCATCGCGCGTCCGTCCGACAGGATGCGGTTGTTTTCGCCGTCCTGATCCATGATGGCGAGGCGCTTCATGCGGTTGGTGCCGGGACCCGTTTCGGCGACATAGACAATGCGGGTGTCGAAATAGCCGTCTTCGCCGGTAATGCGCTTATAGATGGCGTCCGACACGATATGCGCGACGCGGCGCCAATTGGACGGAATGGTGAAATAGGCGAGGCCCGTCATCTGCTGCTCGGCGAAGACGTCCCACAGGCGGAACTCGACCTTCAGCCGCCCGTCGGTTTGCGCTTCGATCTTGCCGACGACCAGAGCCTGCGCGTTCAGCACGCGCCAGTCGGCGAAGTGCGGGGCTACGAGAAGCGATCCCGCATCCTGCACGAAGGAATGCGGATCGACGGCGGTGAAAAGGCCCGACCGCACCAGATCGTTGCTGACGACTTCCGCGATATCGCGGCCATATTGCGCTTCGTTACCGGTGGCGCCGAAAAAAGCCGGAATAGCGATGGGGATCGGCTCCACCACGCCGCGCGTGATATCGACCTTGATGTCGGCGAAGGCAGGGGTCGGGGAACAGAGGACGGGGATCAGGAAAAAAATAAAGAGGATCACCAACTTCGTCATGCCCGCGAAAGCGGGCATCCCGTTTGGTTTTTGTTCAAAAAGAAAATAAACGGGATTCCGGCTCGCGCTCGCTACGCGAGCTTGGCCGGAATGACGGGTTATATTCTGCCTTCTGCTCATAGCATGTCCCTCGGGTCAAAGGTAAAATCGATATGTTTCCATTCGTCGTATTTATCCGCCGGCAGTTCCAGCGGGCTGCATTTCGGGTTCTTGAGCGCGCGCAATCCCGCTTCGGCGGCGGCGCGGAAAAAGCTGTCGGTTACCATGCGGCTCTGATCGACGACCTCGGCCCGTTGTACCGTGCGGTCGGGGTTCACATCAATAGCGATCTCCACGATCAGGTTTTGCGCGTCGCGGGCGCCGATCGGCATATTCCAGCATTGCGAGATTTGGCGCCGCAACGCGTCTTCCTCGGTAATCGTCAGCCGGTTCGAAAGCGCGGGCGCCAGGCTCTTTTGCTCGGCAGGAGGCTGTTTCGCGTCGGTTTTGGCGTCGGTCGGTTTGGCGGCCTCCTGCGGCTTCACCTTGCTGATGTCCTTCAGCAGCTTGCTAAAGCTGTCATCCTTGGGTTTGGTGGCCTCGGGCGGCTTCGGTTTCTCCGCCGGTTTCGGCAAAGGGATCGCCTCGACCTTCTCGACGATCTTGGGAGGAGCCGAGGGCGCGTTCTGCGTTTTGGGCGCGGGGGCCGGCGGCGGCGCGGGCGGCTTTTCCTGCTCTTCGGGTTTTTCGAGGCGGGTGTTGGTGAGGTCGGCGATTTCTACGATCTCGAACGGCACCGGATCGTGATGCGAGGGCAGCGGCCTGAAGATTATCGGCAGGCCGAAATAAAGGAACAGCAGAAATAATGTGTGCAACCCCGCCGAAACAGCAAGGCTGCTTATCAGGCTGTCATCATTGACCGTCGTCTTCATGGCTAGCGGTAGCGGGCATCGGGGTGCGGCAACTCGGCGACCAGAGCCACCTTGTTAATACCCGCCGCGCTTACCGTTCCCATCACCTCCATGATGCGGCCATAAGAAACCGCCTTGTCGCCGCGCACGAAAATCCGCGCGTCGGCATTGGCGCCGGTAATGGCTTTCAGTTTCGGAATGAGATCGGCCAGATCCATCTTCTTTTCCTGCAAATAAACTTTGCCGTCGGAATCGATACTGACGACCAGCGGTTCCTTGTCCTGGCTGACGGTGTGCGCCTGCGTCCTGGGCAGATCGACCGGCACCGCGACCGTCATCAAAGGAGCCGTCACCATGAAGACGACCAGCAGCACCAGCATGACATCGACGAACGGCGTGACATTAATGTCCGATACCGGCCGGTAGCGGCGGCGGCCGCGCCCGATGGCGGAAAAGCCTATTTGCGACGCCATCCGGCTTCTCCTTCGACGCGTTCGGCACGGGCTTCTTCGAGATTGCGCGACAGCGTGGCGACAAAATCATTGGCGAAATTCTCGAGGCGCGCGCCGTAGCGCCCGATCTCGGTCGAAAATTTATTATAGGCCGTCGTCGCCGGAATGGCGGCGACGAGTCCGATGGCGGTCGCCAGCAAGGCTTCGGCGATGCCGGGGGCCACCACCGCAAGGCTGGTATTCTGGGCCTGCGCGATGCCGATGAAGCTGTGCATGATGCCCCACACGGTGCCGAACAAACCGATGAAAGGCGCCACCGAACCGACGGAGGCGAGGAACGTCATCCACGTTTCGATCATCGCCATCTCGCGGCCGATGGTGACCTGCAAGATGCGGTCGACGCGCGCCTGAATGTTGATGCGGTTGCCGGAATTGGAAAACAATCCCTTGACGTGCGCGTCGCGACATACCTTCATGCCG
>JAATFY010000143.1 GCA_015654915.1 Rhodospirillales bacterium | reverse complement strand
CGCAATTCAAGGAGTTGGCCAAGGATTTCAGCGGCAACGCCAAAGTTACTTTTATCCCCAACGACGATGCGAGTTTCCCCGACGGATTATGGGCGGCGGGCGATATTTTCCTGTCGCTGATCGACAATATGCAGGAAAGTTTCGGCATGACCCCTATCGAGGCAATGGCCGCCGGTTTGCCCCGCGTCATCAGCGATAGGGACGGTTACAGCGACAGCGTGACGCATGGCGAGGACGGATTCCTGATCCGTACCACACAGCCGCCCGCCGGCACCGGCCGCGCTTTGTCGGAACTTCTGCTCAGCGGCAAGGAAATGTACGGCGGTTTTCTGGCCAAAAGCGCGTTGTCGGTCGCGGTCGACCAGAACATGGCGGCGAACGCGATTGCACTGCTCATCAAGGACAAAAACAAACGCAAATCCATGGCCGATAAAGCGCGCACGCGTGTTCGTGCTGGTTACGGCTGGAAACAGATCATTCCCGCCTATGAAAATCTGTGGAAAGACATGGCGGCCAAGCGCCGCGCCGAAAGAACGCAGTCAGCGACATGGAACGTGGCGCTGCCGCAGGTGCCCGATCCTTTCACCATGTATGAATCTTATCCGACTGCGCCGTTGAATGAGACCAACAACCTCACCGTCGCGGCAAATGCCGATATGATCAAGAAATTATGGAAGCACGATATCAATGTCTTTGGTCTCGATATGATGATCCATCCCGACGAGGCCACCAAGCTAATCAACTCCATCTCAGCGCAAGGAAGTGCACCCATCGGCGATATCCTCAAACAACATCCCGCGCTCGACCGTGCGCAATTGTGGCGCACGCTGGCTTGGCTGATCAAACTGGGGATTTTAAAAATCCAATGATCCCTCTCCCCTTGCGGGAGAGGAAGCAAAAACTTGGCTTTACGCAGTAAAGCCTTAGTTTTTGCAGGTGAGGGGTCAAGGTTTTTATACCCCTCTCCGAATGTGCTGCGCACATTCGACCCTCCCGCAGGGGGAGGGTGACAATTTGTTTTACGCCGCTTTCATCACGCGGCCGAGCACTTCGCCGAGCCGCTGGCCGAATGCCACCGGATCACTGAGCGTCTCGCCGTCCACCAGCCGCGCCTGATCAAGCAGCAGCCACGCAACGTCTTTCAGCGCATCGGTAGCGCCCCCCGCTTCCGCGGGGGCAGGCTGAGCCTTGGCCCGCTCGCTCATCATCATGATCAGCGGATGCTTGGGATTCAACTCCAGAATGCGCATGCTTGGCGTGCGGATCTGGTTATGCTGTTTCAGAAAACGCTCCAGATGAATGTCGAGATCGCCTTCATCGGCGACCAGACATACGGGACTGTCGGTCAGACGGTCTGAGGAGCGCACATCCTTGACCGCTTCCCCGAAGGTCAGTTTCATCAACGCAATCAGGGAGGCCAGATCGCCCGCTTGCTTTTCATCTCTGGCTTCATCTTTTTTGTCCGCTTTTTCATCGGCTTTGATCTTGCCGAGGTCCTGCCCCGCCCGCGTCACGGATTTCAGCGCTTTGCCCTGATATTCGCCCACGGCCGACGGCCAAAAATCGTCGACCGTATCGGTCAGCAGCAGCACTTCCACGCCCTTGGCCCTGAAGCCTTCGATATGCGGGTTGCGCAGCAGTTTTTCGGCATTGTCGCCGCAAATATAGAAGATGGCATCCTGACCTTCCTTCATGCGGCCGACATAGTCTTCCAGCGATGTCAGACCTTCCACGGCGCTTGAGCGGCACCGCAGCAATTTCAAAAGATCGGGACGATAGTCTGCGTCTTCATAAAGACCCTCTTTCAGCACCGCGCCGAAATTATCCCAGAATTTTGCGTATGCGTCCTTATCCTCGGCGAATTTATTCAGGTCGCCCAGCACGCGCCGCGTCACGCCGCGCCGGATATGCGCCAGCATCGGGTTGTTCTGCAGCATCTCACGGCTGACATTGAGCGGCAGGTCTTCGCTGTCGACGACGCCGCGCAGGAAACGCAGCCACGGCGGCACGAGGCCTTCGGCCTCATCAGTGATAAAGACGCGCTTGACGTACAGCTTCACGCCATGGCGCCGCTTGGGGTCGAACAAATCATAAGGCTTCATCCCCGGCACGAACAAAAGGCCGGTATATTCGATCTTGCCTTCCGCGCGCCAATGGATGGTCAGCGCAGCGTCCTCGAACGCATGCGCGACATGATGGTAGAATTCCTTATACTGGTCGACGGTAATTTCGTTCTTGGGACGCAGCCATAACGCGCTGGCGCGGTTGGCGGGCTTGTCCTCGCCCTCGATCATAATCGGAATGGCGATGTGGTCGGAATATTTCGCAATGATGGTATGCAGCCGCGCCGGATCGAGGAATTCGTCTTCGCCCTGTTTCAGATAGACGATAATATCGGTGCCGCGCTCCTTCTTCTCGCCTTCCTCGACCGAAAATTCGCCCTTGCCGTCGGAGGTCCACTCCCAGCTTTCCTCGCTGCCCGCCTTGCGCGAGATGACCTCGACGGTCTGCGCCACCATGAAGGCGGCGTAGAATCCCACGCCGAACTGGCCGATCATCTTGACGTCGGGTTTTTCCTTGGATGCGGCAAGCTGCTCCAGGAACGCCGAAGTGCCGGAGCGCGCGATGGTGCCAAGATTTTCGACCAGCTCGTCGCGGCTCATGCCGATGCCGTTGTCGCTGACCGTCAGCGTCCGCGCTTTTTTGTCGATAGCGATCCTGATCTGGAAACCGGCGTCGTCGGCCATCAGTTCCGGCTGGGTGATAGCCTGATAGCGCAGTTTGTCGCAGGCGTCGGACGCGTTCGAAATCAGCTCGCGCAGGAAAATCTCTTTTTCGCTGTAAAGCGAGTGCACGACGATGTCGAGCAGCCGGCTGACTTCGGCGCGGAATGGCATGCGGGATTCGGTCATGGCGGGTCCGGAAAAGTTAACGTTAAGGGTCTGTTATGCCCCTAGAGATATGGTAGCAAACCCGAAGCATGCAAGGGGGAAAGAGTATCCCTTTATAAGGGGCCTATCCCGCGTTAGATTGGCCCAAGTTTGACAGGTATAAACAAGACCAAGTGCCCGTAGCTCAGCTGGATAGAGCATCGGTTTCCTAAACCGGAGGTCGGCAGTTCAAATCTGCCCGGGCACACCATTTTACAAGGGTTTATATGGTAAAGAAAAGTGCTCGCCTACTATAGAGTTGAAATCCTACTATTAAATCGCCTTAAAACGTCAATTTTCTGCGCATGCAATTGGGATAATCATTTGAAAACAAATGAAGTCGCAAAAAGAGAGCACCGGTTTTCTCGACCGGTGTTCGATAAGGCTGAACTTGATCACATTTTCAATTTCAGCAATATTGCATAAACACTCTTAATCGGTGGCTGTCTATGAGATCTTCAAAATTCCTCCTTTGGCTTCTGCTTTTCTTCTTGGCAATCGCGCCAGTATCTTTTGCCCAAAACACGACATCTGAGAAAATAACTATCGCTCAATTCGGCCAAGAGCGTTTTCTTCTCTATCTACCGCTTTATGTAGCGATAGAAGAAGGCATATTCGCCAAACATGGCGTTGATGTTAATTTGAAATTCGCTGGTAATGACGACCAGATTTTTGCCACCGTCATCAGCGGCGCGGCACAATTTGGTATGGGTGATCCTGTTTTCACAGCCATATCCCACGACAAGGGCGGCCCTGGCAAAGTCGTTGCTATGATGATCACGAATTTAGGAACACGCGGCGTTACCAACAAAGACAAAGTTCACGAAATCAAATCACCAAAAGATTTAGATGGGCTACGCGTAAGTTCTTTGCCAGAACCTTCAACGACCTATACGCTTTTGAGTGAAATCAAACACAAGAATGATCTCAAAAATATGACCATCGTACAATCCAACATGGGTAGCGCGGCGGCACTTTTGGAAGCAGATAAAGTGGACATTGCCACCGATCTTGAGCCAACCATTTCAATTTATGAAAACAAAGGTTATCGCCCCGTCCTTGATCTAACCCCGTGGATGGAGCCGCAAGCCATCACTGGAATAATGACAACGGAGCAGTACATTAAAGATCACCCTCAAACGATACAGAAAGTCGTGGATAGCCTACAAGAGGCTGTAAATCTGATGTACAACGATCCCCAAGTTTCCTATCAGGTTGCTAAAAAGATTTATCCCGACATGGCAGATAAGGTTGTTCACAATGCGGTGGACAGTGTGCTGAGCCGCCATATCTACCCGCACTCCATCGTCGTCGCCGATAATCTATGGCAGCGTACTTTGAAAACGCGCCTCGATAGTGGAGAACTCAAAAAACCACAAACAACTGATGTTGCCGTTGATAACAGCTTTGCGACGAAGGCGGAAAAAGACATTGGCGTATCTAGTAAATGACCCCGCTTCTACAAGCAAAAAATATCTCCAAACAATTCCGGCTATCTGACGGAAAAACTCTATCCGTTGTCGATACCATCGACCTCGCCTTACAAGGGGGTGAAATCGTCTGCCTTCTTGGTGCCAGCGGCAGTGGTAAGACGACCTTGATGCGTATTCTGTCTGGCGTAGAAACGGCAGATCATGGCTCCGTTCAATCCGATATTGCCTGTCCTGGCGCACAATTCGGTTACCTTTCCCAAAGTGACCGTCTGCTGCCGTGGCGTACGATTGCTGACAATGTAACGCTTGGCTTAGAGCTGCTCGGTAGAGGCAAAAGCGCAGCGAGACAGGAAGCCCTTTCAGCCTTGCGACAAGTTGGCATGGAAGCGTTCGCTGACAGCTATCCCTCCCAGCTTTCCGGCGGTATGCAGCAACGCATATTACTGGCGAGAACGCTGGTCTTAAAACCCCGCTTGCTTCTTATGGATGAACCGATGAGCAGCCTTGATGTATTGGCGCGACGCGAATTGGCGAGTTTAGTCAAAGATTACACGCGCCAACAGCAAGCGGCCACCTTAGTCGTGACCCATTCCGTTGAAGAAGCCTGTTTTCTTGCAGACCGTATTTTGCTTGTGACCCGTTCACCCGCTAAACTCTACAAAGAAATCCGCATTTCCGATGATAAGAACAACGGATTATTTCGCGGTGAAGCGATGGACACGGTTATGCACGAACTTTGGTCGGCATTAGGAGCAGCAGCATGACCACCTGTTTCAAAAATATATTGTGGGTTTGTCTACCAGCCTTGATCTTTTTATTGGCATGGGAGTGGATCGTTTACGACAATACAAAATTACAGTTCCTGTTCGCATCGCCAAGCGCGATTGGCAAGGTTGCTCTCGATGAACTAAGCCGTGTGGCGATCTGGCGTGATGTTTTTATTACGCTTGTCGAAGCGGCTCTTGGCTTGGTAGTCGGCACAATGCTTGGAACCGTTGCCGGACTTTTGCTGTGGGGTAACGGTAAGATTGATTTTATCACGCGGCCCTACATCGTAATCATTGGCTCAATACCAATCTTTGCCCTCGCGCCCATTACAATTATGTGGTTCGGCATCGGCCTTTTGTCAAAAGTGGTCATGGCAAGTTTTGCCGTTTTCTTTGTTTCGTTGCAGCAGTCTTATGATGGCGCACACGCCATCGCAAAGCAGCACACCGGCTTTGCGAAAAGCATCGCAGCACCAAACAACCGCATTATCAGAAAGATCATCATCCCGGGCGCGATTGATTGGGTTATTGCTGGCTACAAGATGGATGTTGGCTTCGCGCTTGTCGGCGCGTTCATCGGCGAGTTTGTAAGTTCGGAAGCGGGTTTGGGACATTATATCCTGAAAGCCAGCTCTCTTTACGACATGCCAAAAGTTCTATTTGGGCTCTTATTGATCTCACTAATGGGCTTGGGCATGACATCGCTGACATGGTTTATGCGAAGGAAATATTAGGTAAACGGCCTACTATTGAAACGACCCCAAACTAGACAAAACAAGGTGAAATGAGCCGAAACTCTGGAATCTATAGTAGGAATTTATTTCGAAAAAATTATACCTTACAAGCACTTGACCCATCAGCGTATACTGAATTCCTAAACCGGAGGTCGGCAGTTCAAATCTGCCCGGGCACACCATCATCTGTGGTTGCCTCAAAGATCCCTTATTCTACAAGCTAATAATGTTCGCCGTCCTGCAGCGAGAAGTCGGGAGAGAGTTCCTCTTCGTTCGGGCTATCAGTGAAAAAATTATAAAAAGAAAGACCGAAATTCGGCGCGCCGTGAAGGGCAAAAAGCTTCATGTCCCGTTGGAGAATGCCGGGTCGGGCAGAATCCGATGACAACTCGAAGCTTGTGTAGCGAAGGGCGCCCGGTGCCGTAGCCGCGGCCTTTTTTATAAGGTCCGTCAACGCCTGATCGTCGAGGTTCGACGGCGTTTCGATCACCGTCACGTCATAAGAGGAAAGAGATTTGACGTAGAGGCCCTGTAACGGATTCATGAGCGAGACAGGCAAGACGTTAATCGCTTTGAGCGGCATGCGATATTGCAAGGCATGCGAAACCAGTTCATGCGTGAATTGAATGCGCGCGTCTGCCTCCGAAGCAGGCAGAGCCCTTCCGTTCGCATCCGACATAACCTCGTCGAATCTCAGGCCGGAAATAGGGCCATACATCGCCATATCTTCGTAAAGATCGATGACGCGTTGGCGCGCCTTGGGATCGGACAACAGGGATCCGTTCGTTATCCCTGCGGGTCCATGGCCGAAATCGAAAGCGGAAAGCGGAAGCCAACCGAAAACCATGACGTTGGCGCGTGTCTTTAACTGCCAGGCCACGCGATTGAAAAGATCGGCTTTCATGGGAAGAACGCGATTGGGGAAATAAACGCTGTTTGCGACGCCCTTTTTTGCCTTATCTGAAAAACCCTTCAGGTAAACGGCGCTGATACGCATCCGGTAGACGCGCTCGATGAGAGCATCCATATTCCGCTCAAGCTGCGCAGGGTCTTTGTCGTAAACCCAATCGAGGTCGATTTCGATCGTGCGCAAAGGCCTTCTTCCGGTTTTTCTGGCTATCTGGTTCGCAAACTGGGCGATGTCGGGGTCGTCCTGAACAAAATAACGCGGCATGGCGGCGAGGTTGTCGAGATTGGCCAACCCTTCCCTGTCCAGGCTAAATGTCATGGGCATGCCGTGCGCTTTTTCTATATCCAAACCCAATTTACTATAAAGGCCATAAGGCCAGATCATGGCGCGCGGCCGTATTCCCGTTTCCCTGAAAATGGTTTGGGCCGAAGCCTCCGCATCCGCGTTCAATACATCTTCGTAATTTTTGAGAGACTGATAAGTCTGCGTTGCCGGATCGTAGGAAAAAGTGACGGGCGCAGGCTCGCTGTTGCCCTGAGGGTTGGCCAACGTACCGGAATGAAGCGCGTGGGTGTGGGAAGCCACTTCGACAAGCCCCGATTTTTTCATCTCCCGCACCTGATCCCATGTCAGGAAAGCGCTGCGCGGAAACCAGACATCGTTATAGCGTATGCTGTT
>JAATFY010000165.1 GCA_015654915.1 Rhodospirillales bacterium | reverse complement strand
GGGCAGCCGCGATCGGGTCGTTAATCGCAACGGCGCGAAGCCCCGGGAATGTGGTAACAAGTTCAGCCATGGCCTGACACTAGCAAAAGCAAATCAGTTTGTGCGAATCATCATAAAGCAACGCATCAGGAAATTATCACAACCCTGTGGATTACGGGGGTAAAATAAGATTTTCGTCATTCCGGGGCTGCCGCGTTAGCGGCAGAACCCGGAATCCATGAGCCGGGCGGGCCGATAGAACGCTCCATGGATTCCGGATCGCCCTTTCAGGGCGTCCGGAATGACGAAAACTATGATGTTTTCTTCAGCGCCACCACAATGCGCCGGTTTTGCTTGCCTTTGCTTTCGATCTTAATGACTTCAACAGGGCCTATTTCACTCGTGTTCTTGACGTGTGTGCCGCCACAGGGTTGCAGGTCTATGCCGGGGCCGATAGCCAGCAGGCGAACCCGCCCATGTCCCATAGGCGGCTTGACCGACATAGTCCGTACCAGTTCCGGCTTGGCGACGAGTTCTTCGTCGGTAATCCAGCTTTCGCTGATCGGATGGCTTTCCAAAATCAGCCGGTTGAGCTCGGCAGTAATTTGATCTTTGTCGGGTTGTTGGCCGGACGGAATATCGAAATCAAGGCGGCTTTTTTCCGCGCCGACCTGACCGCCGGTTACGGCGGAATCCCGGAACAGTGCGCTGAGCAGATGCAGGCAGGTATGCATCCGCATATGGGCGTAGCGGCGGTCCCAGTCGAGAATAATCTCGACGGGTGCTCCAACCGGCGGCAAGGAGGCGCCTTCAGGCGCGATGTGATTGATGTCTTCCGGCTCACCTTCGACGCGCCACTTGCGCGTGTCGGTGACGAGGATTTCGCCGCTATCCCACCGTAACAGGCCAGTATCGCCGGGCTGTCCGCCGCCGGTGGGGTAGAAAATCGTACGGTCGAGCCGGATACCTTCCGGCCCCATATGCAGCACGGTTGCCCTACAGCTTTTGGCATAAGCGTCGGCGCGGAAAAGAGGTTCGGCAGGCATTTCAGGGCTTTCTTTGGTTAACGCTTGTAAAAATAACTTATTTTATTGAGCGAAGTGAAAGTATTTTCAGGATTGAGGCTATCCAAATTATGCAATAAACTACCTTTTATTAGACAAACAATAGCTCAGAATGATTTTATGACAAGGCGCGCTGCACAAAGGGTAAGAAATATTTATTTGTGGCGGATAGCCAGGGGCATTTTTGCCGTCGCTGGCGCTGCTACTGTTGCAGCTGCGCTTCTCTATCGGAACGATGTTGCCACTGCAGTGGATAATAAAATACTTACGCCGATAGCAGATGAAGTGGTTGCCCCTATAGAAAAATTTCTTAGTGTTCACCCACTTCCATGTCCATCACAAGGACTTGAAAAACACCTTAATCTTACAAAAGCACAACTTCATGCCAGATACCCGTCATGTAGACGATACGCTCCTTCTTTAAAAAAACCTTCGCGTCATTTTAAAAATCCTGCGCTTCCGTTGAAAAAATATCTCTAAATAATCGGCGTGCCGACATCGCTGACTAGCCAGCGGCTGCGCAGTTCGGTGTGATGCATGGCAAACCATTGCAGGGCAACCAGCGTCTGCGCGTCGCGGATTTTGTTGGCGTAGATCAGGCCGATAGCGCGGGCGGCGTCCATGACATGGACGCGAATATCTTCATTCTCGGACGCCACGCCGTAAATACCGCCGTCGGCGGGAGCCGTGGTGCGGCCGACGAAAAGCGTTACATGTTCTGACGTCCCGCCGGGGCTCGAGAAATAACTGGCGATCAGTTGAAGCTCGGCGACTTCGCAGCCGGATTCTTCCAGCGCTTCGCGCCGCGCCGCCTGTTCGGGCGTTTCGTTGGCATCGACCATACCCATGGGAATTTCCATCATCCACGGATATTCGCCGACCACCAGCGTGCCGGCGCGGAACTGTTCGATCATCACGACTTTGTCATGCCGCGGATCGAACAGCAGGGCCCCGGCGACCTGCTTGCTGCGATGATAGATTTCGCGGGTAAGAACAGGGCTCCAGTTACCGTCAAAGCGTTCATGCCGCAGGTGAAACCGGTCGACGCGGAAAAACCCCTGAAACAGGGTTTCACGTTTGAGGATTTCATATTTCTTATCGGACATTAATGTGGGCTTTGTATAAATAATGGCTCCCTGGGACGGGTTCGAACCGCCGACCCGGTGATTAACAGTCACCTGCTCTACCACTGAGCTACCAGGGAAACGGGCTATCTATAATGACAGGAAGCGCCCGACGCAACTGCCGAATCGGGGCGGTTTTGAGCCGCCGATTTTATGCTAACAATGCCGTTAACGTTCTGATACCTGTTTCCTATGATCTGTCTTCTGGTCTGCGGGCCTTACACTTACTGAGTGAAAGTTGGTTTCCAATCCGAATTATGGATACAGTCAGTAAGTGTAAGGCGGGCATGACGGAATTGGTAGACGTACAGGACTTAAAATCCTGAGCCAGCAATGGCGTGCCGGTTCAAGTCCGGCTGCCCGCCCCAGGCTTCGCTCTGCGAGCTACGCCTGGCGCAGCCAGGCGGGCGAGAAGACCGAAGCCTGCCCGGCGTAGTTTGAGTGTAACTAAAATAGAGACGGACTGATAACGGCCATCAAAATTTTCATTTAGAAAAAACGCTCCTTTTTGCTATAGACCGCCATGGATAAAATTCTCATTCTCGATTTCGGGTCGCAGGTTACCCAGCTTATCGCGCGGCGCGTGCGCGAGGCCGGCGTTTACTGCGAAATCCACCCCTTCAACCGCTCGGAAGAGCAGATCAAGGCCTATGGGCCGAAGGGCATCATCCTGTCCGGCGGTCCCGCCTCGACGCTGGATGAAGGCAGCCCGCATACGCCGCCTGTTGTCTGGAAGATGGATGTTCCCGTGCTGGCGATTTGTTACGGCCAGCAGGATATGTGTCTGCAACTGGGCGGCAAGGTCGAAGGTGGCCATGCCCGCGAATTCGGCAAGGCCATGATCGATATCAAGGACGCCTGCGATCTGTATGCCGACTTCTGGCCGCTCGGTTCGAAGCAACAGGTGTGGATGAGCCATGGCGACCGTGTCACGAAGCTGCCGCAGGGTTTCCGCGTGACGGCCACCAGCGACGGCGCACCGTTTGCTTTCGTTGCCGACGAGAAGCGCCATTACTATGGCACAATGTTTCATCCCGAAGTCGTTCATACGCTGGACGGTGCCAATCTTCTGAGCAACTTTGTGCACAAAATCTGCGGTTGCGGCAGCGACTGGAGCATGAAGGCTTTCCGCGCCAACGAAATCGAGCGTATCCGCAAGCAGGTCGGCAAGGGCAAGGTGATTTGCGGCCTGTCCGGCGGTGTGGACAGCGCCGTTGCCGCCGTTCTTATTCACGAAGCCGTCGGTGACCAGCTTACTTGTATATTCGTCGATACCGGTATGATGCGCGAAGGCGAAGGGCAGCAGGTCGTCGATCTGTTCCGCTCGCACTACAATATTCCGCTGGTTGCGGTCGATGCCGGACAGACTTTTCTCACAGCGCTGAAGGGCGTCAGCGATCCCGAACAAAAACGCAAAACCATGGGCAAGCTGTTCATCGATGTCTTCGATGCCGAAGCGCATACAATAAAGGACGTCGAATTTCTGGCACAGGGCACATTATACCCCGATGTGATCGAAAGCGTTTCCTTCACTGGCGGCCCGAGCGTCACGATCAAGTCGCATCACAATGTCGGCGGCTTGCCGGATCGCATGAAGCTGAAACTGGTCGAGCCGTTGCTCGAACTGTTCACGGACGAAGTACGCGTGCTGTGCCGCGAGTTGGGTCTGCCGCAAAGCTTCGTAGGCCGCCATCCGTTCCCCGGCCCCGGCCTTGCCATCCGCATTCTCAGCGATATCACCGAGGAAAAACTCGCCATCCTGCGCAAGGCCGATGTGGTCTATCTCGACGAAATCCGTAAAGCGGGGCTCTATGACGAAATCTGGCAGGCTTTTGCCGTCCTGCTGCCGGTCAAAACGGTCGGCGTGATGGGCGACGGGCGCTCCTACGATAATGTGCTGGCGCTACGCGCCGTGACGTCGGTCGACGGCATGACGGCAGAGTCCTATCCCTATGAACACGCGTTTCTGGCTAAGGTCGCTACGCGCATTATAAACGAGGTTCCGGGTATCAATCGCGTGGTCTATGATGTGACCAGCAAGCCTCCCGGTACGATCGAATGGGAATAAATAAAACAACGTCATCCCCGCGAAGGCGGGGATCCAGTGACAGGTTCTGATAGGAAGCTCTTGCGGATATGCTGACTGGGTTCCGGATCAATTTTCTTTCGTCGCTTCGCTCCGAAGAGAAAATTTTCCGGAATGACGTAAAAGGGAAAAACTCATGAAAAAATTTCTACTGGTTTTTATAGCTAACTTTCTACTAACCACGACTGCTGTCGCCGCCGACCGTTGCTACTCGCCCGCCGAACTGGAGGCCGAAAACACCTTGCGGCTGCATTCGGAATTGATGGTGATTACCGTGACATGCCGCCAGGGCTCGGAAGGCGAAAATCTGGTTCCGGCCTATACCGGATTCACCAAGGACAATATAGGCGTGCTTCATGAAGCCGAGCAGACCATGATCCGTTATTACAAGAAAAATTACGGCGGCGACGGCATTCCTTATCTGGATTCCCTGCGCACGCGTCTCGCCAACGAATTTGGTCAGAAAGCCGCCAATGTCTCGGCTCCCGTATTTTGTAGCCTCTATCGCAACAAGGTTTTGAATTTCTACGACGCCGACCCCACGCAACTGCATGACGAAGTCAAACACATGTGCGTGGCGGAAAAGTCCTACGGCCATTTGTGCGGCGACGGCACCCGTATTGCCAAACACGGCCAATAAAGCCATAAATTGTGCTTACGACTCATAGGTTTATGGCGCCGACGCAGTGGAATATTTCCTTCAGCAACTCATCAATGGCCTGACGCTGGGCGCCGTATATGGCCTGATCGCCATCGGCTACACCATGGTCTATGGCATCGTCGGCATGATTAATTTCGCGCATGGCGAAATTTATATGATCGGCGCTTTCATCACCACCATCTGTTTTGTCGTGCTGGGGCTGCTGGGTGTCACGCATGTCGTCATCGCCTTGATGATTGTTCTGTTGGTGACGATGCTCATCACCAGCCTCTATGGCTGGACGGTCGAGCGCGTGGCCTATCGCCCGTTGCGTAATTCTACGCGCCTTGCGCCGTTGATTTCTGCTATCGGCATGTCGGTATTGTTGCAGAATTATGTGCAGTTGCTGCAGGGCGCGCGGGTCAAGACCATGGCGCCTGTTTTTCAGGGTGCCCTGACCCTGATGCAGCGCGAGGACGGTTTCGTCGTTTCGATTTCCTATCAGCAGATCGTCATTCTGGTTATCACACTTGCGCTGATGACCGGCGTGACGGTGCTCATACATCGCACGCCTCTGGGCCGCGCCCAGCGCGCCTGCGAACAGGACAAAATCATGGCCGCCCTTGTCGGCGTGAATGTCGACCGCACCATATCGGCGACTTTCGTGATCGGCGCGTTGCTGGCCGCCATCGCCGGTTTCATGGTCACGCTTTATTATGGCGTGGTCGATTTCTATATGGGGTTTCTGGCCGGTATGAAGGCCTTTACGGCGGCGGTTCTGGGCGGCATCGGGTCGCTGCCGGGCGCCATGGTCGGAGGGTTGCTGATCGGCATTATCGAATCTTTCTGGGCCGGATATGTGAACGCGCAATATAAAGACGTCGCCGTGTTCGCCATTCTGATGCTGGTGCTGATGGTGCGCCCGAACGGGTTGTTCGGCCGCCCGGAAATCGAGAAAGTATGATGATGGCGGCGCGCCTCAAGGATGCCTTCTTCACCGCGCTGATCGCCGCCATTCTGGCGTTGCCGCTGGCAGGAGCGCGGACAATCGATGGGGTCAATGGACTGACAGTCGAATGGCATCTGGTGGATGTCGGCATTGCCGCCATCCTGATTTTCTTCGGGCGCTTGCTGCTGGGATTGATTAGTGAGGGGCAGGGCGCATGGATCGCGCCGCTGGCTTTCGTTGCCGGAGTTGTATCAGCTTATATTCCGTTCCCGTCGCATTTTCTGCAGACCGTCGCGGTTGCCGGGTCATTTGTGGTGGCCGTGCGGGCGGCGTTCGTTCTAGTGCGTCATTCCGGCCAAGCCTCGCATAGCGAGGCACGAGCCGAAATCCCGTTTGGTTTTTTAAAAAAGGAGATAAACGGGATGCCCGCTTTCGCGGGCATGACAACTTGGATTGAACGGTCATCAAAAAATCTCACGCTGATTTCATGGCGTCTTCTTTTCTGCGCCCTTGTGCTGCCGGTGACGCCGCTGGCCAGCCGTTATGTGCTGGATTTTGGTATTATGGTGATGACTTACATCCTGCTGGCATGGGGGCTGAACATTACGGTCGGCTATGCCGGATTGCTCGACCTCGGCTATGCCGGTTTTTATGCCATCGGGGCTTACAGCTACGCCTTGCTGGCGCAGCATACCGGTATTGGTTTCTGGACCGCGCTGCCAATCGCCGGATTGATTGCCGCCGCCACCGGATTTCTCCTCGGCTTTCCTGTATTGCGTTTGCGCGGCGATTATTTTGCCATCGTTACGCTCGGTTTCGGCGAGATCGTGCGCCTCGTGCTGATCAACTGGACCACCTTGACCGGCGGCCCGAACGGAATTTCCGGCGTTCCGCGCCCGACTTTATTCGGTCTCGATTTCATACGCGATGCCGCCGAAGGTCGTCAGTCCTTCAACCAATTCTTCGGCATCGATTTCGACCCGACGCAACGCGTGGTTTTTCTTTACTACATCATTCTGGTGCTGGCACTTCTGGTCGGCTGGTTCAGCGCCAAACTGCGTCGCTTGCCGCTGGGCCGCGC
>JAATFY010000114.1 GCA_015654915.1 Rhodospirillales bacterium | reverse complement strand
AGCGGTCGGCCGGGCCAGTTGGCGCCCGCCTCGCATCGTCGACCTGACATGGGGCAATCCCAAACATCCGTCCGTCGCGCTGGTGGGGAAGGGCGTATGTTTCGATTCCGGCGGCCTCGATCTCAAGCCGTCCGGCAACATGTATCTGATGAAAAAAGACATGGCGGGCGCGGCCTGTGCTCTGGCCGTGGCGCAAATGGTGATGGATGCGAAATTGCCGGTGCATCTGCGCCTGCTGATTCCGGCGGTGGAAAATTCGGTATCCGGTAATGCCTATCGTCCTACCGATATTATCAAAATGCGCAACGGACTCACGGTGGAGGTCGGCAATACCGATGCCGAAGGCCGCTTGATTCTGGCCGACGCACTTGCCGAAGCGGCAACCACGAAACCGGGATTGATCGTCGACTTCTCGACTTTGACCGGTGCAGCACGTACGGCGGTCGGCACGGAGCTTTCGGCACTGTTCTGTAACAATGACAATCTGGCTGCCGATCTGTTGCAGGCGGGAACCGAGATGGAAGACCCGCTATGGCGGCTGCCGCTCTACGCGCCTTACAAGAAGATGCTCGACAGCGCGATTGCCGACCTCAACAGCGCGCCGAACTCGCCCTATGCCGGTGCGATTACCGCCGCGCTGTTTTTGCAACAGTTCCTGCCTTCTTCGCAGGCCTGGGGGCATCTCGATTTCATGGCGTGGAACGCATCCGGCAAGCCCGGACGCCCCGAAGGCGGCGAAGCCATGGCGGTTCGGGCCGTCTATCGTCTGATTGAGCAGCGCGCGCGAAGGGCGTGAGGCGCCAGCGAAATTTCGCGCCGCCTCACATTATAAATGAATCTGATTTCAAGGACTTAGGAGTCGCGCGGGAGGATTTTGCGTTGCTGTCGTCCTCGCGTCGATCATGAATCATTCGAACCACTTGCGAATCAATCGAGGCTGACACAGTATCTCATCTTCTGATTCATCCTTCTCTCTGGTCATAGGTTTTCATCGTGCCCGCTCAACTCCAATCTCTCGAATTATGGCGTCACGCTCTTGTCGCAAGCGTCCGTGGCGACGCACCCGATCTGTCCGCACGTCAAATGGCTTTGATGCTTTCCGTGTATCTCGGCGAAGGTCCGCACACCGTGCGCGGTCTTGCGCAGGCGTTGCGCATCTCGAAGCCCGCCGTCAGCCGCGCGCTCGACCGCCTCGGCGAACTCGGCTATGTCCGTCGTCAGCGCGACGATCTCGATCGTCGCAACGTGCTGGTGCAGCGCATGACGAAGGGCGCGCAATTCCTGACGGAATTTTCCGGCCTGATCGATGCCGCGAAGGATCACACCGCGACCCTGTCGCCGCGCATGATCGAATTTGCCGTCGAATCGACGGGCTCGTCGTCTTCCTACGACACGCCGCAACGGGAATGGGCTATCGAAGCCGCCGAATAGCGGTTAAGCTGCCGGCATGAGCAATGCCGCCTCTCCCGACCCGCGCACCCATGCTTTCCGGCCTGATTTGGCGGATATTTCGCTCCGCGGCGCCGTCTCGTCCCTGAGTTATGCCGAGCCCGTTTTAAGGCAGTGCGTCCGCGGTATCGTGCCCTTGCTGGCCGAGCCCAAGCCGGACGCGCGGCAAGTCAGCCAGATCCGGTACGGCGAATTTCTCGATATATTCGAAATGCGGCCCGACGGTTTCGACTGGGTGCAGAACCGGAGCGACCGTTATGTGGGATATATTCCCGGACAAGGCGTTCTCAGCGAACAGATCGCCGACCTGTCCAATCGTGTGAGTGTTCTCCAGACCTTTGTCTATCCCGAACCCGACATCAAATCGCCGCCGATCGACGAGCTGACGTTCGGGTCGTATGCGCGCCTTGGCGCGGCGGAGGGAAATTTCAGGCCGCTGGCGAGCGGCGGGTATGTTTTCGCCAGGCATGTCGTGCCGGCGGCGGAGATCGAAACACCAGATTATGTTTTTACCGCCGGACGTTTCCTGAACGTGCCTTATCTGTGGGGCGGGCGGACGCCGAAGGGAATGGATTGCTCGGGCTTCGTGCAACTGGCGCTCGATATCGCCGGTATCGACGCGCCGCGCGACAGCGACCAGCAGCGCGAGGCTTTCGGCCAGCCTCTGCCCTCCCACTGGCGCGACATGGCGTGGCGGCGCGGCGATCTGGTTTTCTTTCCCGGCCATGTCGGCATCATGACGAACATGTCCGATATGATCCATGCCAGCGCCTTCGATATGCGGGTGGTGGTCGAGCCTTTATTCGATGTGGTGATGCGGGGCAACGAGATTCTGGCGATGGGAAGGCCGGAGTGATAAGGTAAAAGCATCCGGTTCTGATGGAGGTCGCAATGAAGGCGCTTATGATTTTTTCGGCAGTATGTTTAATAGCGCTGCCGGCACATGCGGATATCACGATCGGATTGGCGGGCCCACTGACGGGAACGAATGCCGCGCTTGGCGAACAGGT
>JAATFY010000074.1 GCA_015654915.1 Rhodospirillales bacterium | reverse complement strand
GACCGACCAGCATCTTGATCCCATGCGGCAGCCGTTATTGGCCCATCTGCTGGAATTGCGGAAGCGGCTGATCTGGTCGCTGGTCGCGATCCTGATCGGCTTTCTGGTCAGCTATTATTTTGCGCCGCAGATTTACGCGTTTCTCGTCCATCCTCTGGCGCAGGTAACGCAGGGCGAACATCGCCGTCTGATATATACCGGCCTGACGGAAGCCTTCACGACCTATGTCAAGCTGGCTTTATGGAGCGGATGCTTTCTGGCCTTTCCGGTGATCGCATCGCAGATATGGATGTTCGTGGCGCCAGGGCTTTACAAGAACGAGCGCCGCGCTTTTCTGCCGTTCCTTGTTGCCACGCCGGTGTTTTTCCTGATGGGCGCGGCGATGGCCTATTATTTCGTTTTTCCCTTGGCGTGGAAGTTTTTCCTCGGCTTCGAGATGCCCGCCGCGGACGGCAGCTTGCCGATCCAGCTTGAAGCGCGGGTCAGCGAATATCTGGCGCTGTCGATGACGGTGATCTTCGCGTTCGGCATCGCCTTCGAATTGCCGGTGATTTTGGTCCTGCTGACGCGGGTTGGGCTGCTGTCGTCGGCCAAGCTGGGGAAGTTCCGCCGCTACGCCATTGTTCTGATCTTTATCGTGGCGGCGGTTTTGACGCCGCCCGATGTCATCAGCCAACTCAGCCTCTCGGTGCCGATGGTGCTGCTGTACGAACTTTCCATTCTGGGGGCGAAATGGGTCGAGAAAACCCGCTTTGTTGCGGGGCTTGAGGATGACGCGCCCGCTGGACCGCCCGCGTAACTCCCGATATAGTCCTGCTTGGTTTTCAGGGACTTACTTGCCATGCACGACATCAATTATATCCGCAAAAACGGGGACGCTTTCGATCAGGCGCTGAAGCGCCGTGGGCTGCCCGCAATGTCGGGCGATATTCTGGCGATTGATGATGCGCGCCGGACCGCGCAGACGCATCTGCAGGAAATGCAGGCGCGGCGCAACGAAGTCGCCAAGAAAATCGGCGAGATCAAGCGCACCGGCGGCGATGCCGAAGTCATAACGCAGGAAGGTATCTCGATCAAAAATAATATTGCGGCGCTGGAGGAACGTGAGCGTCAGGAAGGGATAAGACTGAAGGAAATTCTCTCCGCCATTCCCAACCTTCCCGCATCCGATGTTCCCGACGGCAAGGATGAGAAGGATAATAAGGAATTGCGCAAATCGGGCGAGCCGAACCGCGCCAATTCATCCAAGCAGCATTTCGACCTCGGCGAGGCGCTCGGGTTGATGGATTTCGAGACGGCGGCCAAACTGTCCGGCGCGCGGTTCACGATGCTGAAAGGGCCGTTGGCGCGGCTCGAACGCGCGCTCGGCAATTTCATGCTGGATATCCACACGACGGAATTCGGCTATACCGAAATCTCGCCACCTTTGATGGTGAACGACAAAACCATGTATGGCACGGCGCAATTGCCGAAATTCGCCGATGACCAGTTCCGCACGACGACCGGTCTATGGCTCATTCCCACCGCCGAAGTGCCGCTGACGAATATCGTCAACGACATGATCGTGAAGGGCGAGGAACTGCCGTTCCGCTTTACCGCAAAAACGCCATGTTTCCGTGCCGAAGCTGGCGCGGCGGGGAAAGATACCCGCGGCATGCTGCGGCAGCATCAGTTTTACAAGGTCGAAATGGTCAGCATCACGACGCCCGATCAATCCGAAGCCGAGCCTGAGCGCATGACGCAATGCGCCGAGACGGTTCTCAAACGTTTGGAACTGCCGTTCCGTACCATCGTTCTCTGTACCGGGGATATGGGTTTTGCCGCGCGCAAGACTTACGACATCGAAGTATGGATGCCGGGGCAGAATGCCTACCGCGAGATTTCCAGTTGTTCCAACTGCGGCGATTTCCAGGCGCGGCGCATGAACGCGCGTTTTAAGGCAGCGGGCGAGAAAAATACCGAATTCGTCCATACACTGAACGGTTCCGGTGTCGCCGTGGGGCGCTGCCTCATCGCCATCATGGAAAATTTCCAGCAACCGGACGGTTCTATCGTCATACCGGCCGTGCTGCGGAAATATATGGACGGGCTTGAGCGTATCGAAGCGGGTAAGGCGGCATGAAACTTCTCATCCATTATCGTCATTCCGGACGCCCTGAAAGGGCGATCCGGAATCCATGGCGCGGTCTGTCGGCAAAAATTGCTTCTTGGATTCCGGGTTCACGCCTTTCGGCGTGCCCCGGAATGACGCCAAGTTTTTGCATGATGTTTTTAGCGGTTTTTATGTTTACCGCCTGCGCGCTGGTCAAGCCGGAACCGCCCCGCTTGCCGCAACGCAGCGAACTTACGCCGGGCGCCACCGTTACCGTGCGCGGCAACCAGAATATTTATGCCGTTGCGCGGGAAAATAACGTGTCGATGCGCGACATCATCGTTCTCAACAATCTACAGCCGCCCTTCACCGTAGGGCCGGGACAGAGATTGGTGCTTCCTGCCGGATCGTCATCGGCTTCTAATTCGGCGCCATATAACAATGGGGCCCGCAACTATGCTCCGCCGTCTTCGCCTGTATCGCATGGGGCCGTTGAGTCCGCACCTTTAGCACCTATCGAAACCGCGCCGCTTCCGCCACCCGCCAGAGTCGAGCAGCCGAAACAAAAAGATGTTCTGGTTGCGCCGGTAACGAGCGCGCCGGTCGAGAGTTTGAACGAGCCGGTGCCCCCGCCCAAACCGATGCAGACGACAGCGGCGCCGTCGCCGCCCGCACTTTCCGCGCCGCTGGATGAAACGCCGATGCCTTCCGTTACCATGGCATGGCCGGTGAAGGGGCCGATTTTGTCTTCGTTTGGTCCGAAAGGGCAGGGGCTGAATAATGACGGCATCAATATCGGCGCGCCTAAGGGCGCGCCCGTCGTGGCCGCCAGCAACGGTATCGTCGTGTATGCCGGAAACGAGATGAAAGGTTTCGGCAATCTGGTCCTGATCCGCCATGGCGGCGGCTGGGTGACGGCTTACGCCCATCTTGACCGCATGCTGGTGAGCAAGGATGCTGTGGTAGCGCAGGGCGATATGATCGGCACCGTCGGCAAGACCGGCAACGTGCCGTCGCCGCAACTGCATTTCGAAACCCGTTATCAGGGCAAGCCCGTCGATCCGTCCTCTGTCATCAAATAATCCCGCGAGAGATTCCATGAACAGCACTTACGTCCTCGGCAAGCTTCTCGATAATCTCTGGGCGCAATACCGTACGCGCGTGTCTTATGCCAACACCTATAAGACGATGGTGGAGGGGCGCGGCGGCACGGTGCAGAACGACCATATCGCCTTCCGCACTTTTAACTGTGCAACCGGATCGCAGCCGGCGGGCGGCGATGCGATTTCGCTGATTTTCACGGCGCTCGGCTTTCAGCGCAAAGACCTTTATCTGTTTGAGGACAAGAAGCTTACGGCATGGCATTACGAGCATGCGACCAATCCGGCCAACCCGAAACTTTTCATCAGCCAGCTGGAAGTTGATCAACTGTCGCCCGCCACGGTGGACAAAATCAAAAAAACCGTTGCCGGAGCGCCGGATATTGTTTCCGCCGACAACCTGAAACTGCTGGAACTTCTGGCGCAGGGAAAATCCATCGAACAAAATCAGGCCGATGTGCTGGCGGCCAATCTGGCGAAATTCTTTTCGCGTCCGTGGGGCGTGCCGCAGCGCGGCGTCGTTCAGGAGGTCGATAAGGAATCGCAATACGGCGCATGGACGTTGCTGCACGGCAATTCGGTCAATCATTTCACCGCCTATATCAACGAGCAGAAGGTCAAGGAATGGCCCGATATCGAAGCCACGGTCGCGGCGCTACGGCAAGCGGGCGTACCGATGAAGGCCGAGTTCGAGGGCGAACGCGGCACGAAACTGCGCCAGTCTTCGACCAAAGCCGTCGATGAAGAATGCGATGTTATCGAGGCCGACGGCAGCAAGGGCAAGCTGAACTGGACTTACGCCTATTACGAACTGGCCGAGCGCGGCAACGTGCCGGGTCCCGACGGCAAGCCGACGCGGTTTCACGGCTTTCTCGGCGCGCAGGCGACCAATCTTTTCGAAATGACCAAGCGCGGCTGAAAACATGGCGATTAAAAATCCTCTTATCATCGGCCTCGGCGGCGTCGGCAATCTGCTGGCGGTGATGCTGAAAGAGCAGGGGATGCAGGTCACCGCGCTCGACCGGCAGCAACCCGCGCATCTGCCCGAGGGCGTGCAATTCGTTTCCGGCGATGTGCAGGATGGCAAGGCGCTCTCTGCTACGCTGGAAAAATACGATGCGGTTATTTCTTGCCTGCCTTACAACCTGTCATTGGCGGTAGCGGAAGCGGCTTATAAAGTCAGGGTTCCCTATTTCGATCCGACCGAAGACGTCAAAACCACCGAAGCCGTACGCAAGCTGGCGCAAAGCGCGCCGAAGACGATGATCCCGCAATGTGGGCTTGCGCCGGGGGCCATCGGCATTATCGGGGCGCATCTTGCCGCAAAATTCGATGCCGGAACCCTGCGTTACCTGAAATTGCGCGTCGGCGCCTTGCCACAAAGCCCCACCGGACAGCTTGGCTATGCCGGCAACTGGTCGCTGGCAGGGCTGGTGCATGAATATATCGCCGATTGCGATCTGATCGCTGACGGCAAGCGGCAGAAAATCGCGCCGCTGCGCAACGAGGAAATTCTGCGCATTAGGGCTCGCCAAATATCTGCACGAGCACACCCACAAGACCATAATCGGGTCCATCACCTTTGCCGAGGACGGCGAGTGGAAGGAAAGCTCGACGCTGGAAGCGCAATTCCGCGACGTCAAGGACAAGAACATGGCGCAGTTCCGCCAGGCGGGCAAGCAGGTGATCCTGTTCCCCGACAGTTTGAAGACCGGCGAACTGGTCACGCCCTTTGAGGCTGCCCGTAAATAAGGATACGGGGCCCAAGGGGCGGGGAGGCGCAAGTGTTCTCAATGGAGCTGCTGCGCGACGCAGTCGTGCTCGGCGTGCTGCTCGGCTGCTTCTACGCAGCCGTCAGCATCGGGCTGTCGATCTCCTTCGGCCTGCTCGACGTGCCCCACGTCGCGCATCCCGCCTACCTGGTGCTGGCCTCCTATGGCGTCTATTGGCTCAATGACAGTTACGACATCGAT
>JAATFY010000240.1 GCA_015654915.1 Rhodospirillales bacterium | reverse complement strand
TAACGCGTTCGACCATTTCATGGCCGTGGACGCAGGTGTACGTTTTCGGTTTCCAAGCACTTCATTCTTTGCGTGCCTGATGCATGTCCGAATGGCTGATGCCGCAGAAGAGGATATCGATCTGCACGTCAGGCGGGCCCGGATCGCGCCGCTCGAAATTATAGGGCGCCAGCGGCGTGGTGGCGGATTGCGTGGCGTAACCGAGAGCCTTGAGCATCGTTTGCCTCCGTTAGGTGGATTAAATATGTATCGGCCTTCCATCCACCGCGAGCGCCGCTTCCTTGACCGCTTCGTTCAGCGTCGGGTGGGCATGGCTGGTGAGGGCGATATCCTCGCTGCTGGCGCCGAATTCGACGGCCAACGCAAGCTCGGCGATCATAGTTCCGGCATCGGGGCCGATGATGTGCGCGCCAAGCACGCGGTCGGTGCGGGCGTCGGCGAGAATTTTCACGAAGCCTTCGGTATCCGCCATGGCGCGGGCGCGTCCGTTGGCGGAGAATGGAAATTTCCCGACTTTGTATTGCATGCCTTCGGATTTAAGCTGCTCTTCGGTTTTGCCGACCGAAGCGATTTCCGGCCATGTATAGACCACGCCTGGGATGGCGTCGTAATTGATATGACCCGATTGACCCGCGATCATTTCCGCGCAGACAACGCCTTCTTCCTCGGCCTTGTGCGCCAGCATGGCGCCCGCGATCACGTCGCCGATGGCGTAGATGCCCTTTACGTTTGTCTGGAAATGATTATCGACCACGACGCGCTTGCGATCATCCAGTTTCACGCCGACTTTGTCGAGCCCAAGGCCTTCGGTGTATGGGCGGCGGCCGATTGAAAGCAGTACCACGTCAGCTTGCATTTTCTCCGCGCTGCCTCCGGCAGCCGCTTCTATGTTCAGTGAAACCTGATCGCCTTCGACGCGCGCCGATGTGACTTTGGTGCCGAGCCTGAATTTCATACCCTGCTTGGTCAGGATTTTTTGCGCGGTCTTGGATAATTCGCCGTCCATGCCGGGCAGGATACGGTCGAGGAATTCGATGACGGTCACTTCGGTGCCGAGGCGTTGCCAGACCGAGCCGAGCTCAAGCCCGATCACGCCGCCGCCGATCACAACCATGCTTTTCGGAACCGGCGACAGGCTGAGAGCGCCGGTCGATGTCACGATGCGCTTTTCATCGACGGTAATGCCCTGCAGAGGCATGCTTTCCGAGCCGGTGGCGATCAGGATGTTCCTGGTTGCATAGGTCTGCTTGCCATCCTTGCCTTCAACGACAACTTGGCCCGCCGCAGCGATGCTGCCCTTGCCCTTGATCCAGTCGACTTTGTTCTTCTTGAACAGATATTCGATGCCGGCGGTGTTGTCTTTCACCACTTTGGTCTTGTGCGCCATCATGGCGTCGAGATCGAGCCCGACATTGCCGACTTTTACGCCATGCACCGCCAGATGGTTTTTGGCTTCGGTGTATTTTTCCGAACTGGTCAGCAAGGCCTTCGACGGGATGCAACCGACATTGAGGCAGGTGCCGCCGAGCGTGGGCGTCATCTCGACGCAGGCGGTTTTCATGCCGAGTTGCGCCGCGCGAATGGCCGCGACGTAGCCGCCCGGCCCGCTGCCGATAACGATAAGATCATAAGATGTGTTGGACATGACGCCTTGGGGAAGAAACGGTTAAGTACGGTTAAATGCCGAGCAACAAGCGCTCGGGGTTCTCGATGCATTCCTTGACGCGGACAAGGAATGTCACCGCTTCGCGGCCGTCGATGACGCGATGATCGTAGCTGAGCGCCAGATACATCATGGGACGCACTTCCACCTTGCCGTTCACGACCACGGCACGTTCCTTGATGGAATGCATGCCGAGAATACCGGACTGCGGCGGGTTGAGGATCGGCGTCGACATCAGCGAGCCGTAGATGCCGCCGTTGGTGATGGTGAAGGTGCCTCCCGTCAGGTCGGCCATCGCCAGCTTGCCGTCGCGCGCGCGACGGCCAAGATCGCCGATGGTTTTCTCGATGTCGGCGAAATTCAGTTTATCCGCGTCGCGGATCACGGGAACCACAAGGCCGTTCGGCGTGCCGACGGCGACGCCGATATCGTAGTAGTTCTTGTATACCAGATCGTCGCCTTCGATTTCGGCATTGACGTTGGGAATTTCCTTCAGCGCCTGAATGCAGGCCTTGACGAAGAACGACATGAAACCGAGCTTCGTGCCGTATTTCTTCTCGAAGCCTTCCTTGTGTTCGCTGCGCAGGGCCATCACGGTGCTCATATCCACTTCGTTGAAGGTGGTGAGCATGGCGGCGGTGTTCTGCGCTTCCTTGAGGCGCTCGGCGATACGCATGCGCAGGCGCGTCATGCGCACGCGTTCTTCTTCATTCGCACGCGAACGCGGGCCGGCAGGCTGCGCGGGCGCGCGCATTGGAGCAGGGGTGGGCTTCGCGGCTTGGTTCAGCACATCTTCCTTCGTCACGCGCCCACCTTTGCCGGTGCCTGACATCTCGTAGGGATTCAGGCCGCGATCTTCCGCCTGTTTGCGGGCGGCAGGCATCGGTTGCGGGGTTTCCACCTGTTTCTGTTGCGCGGGCGGCGTGGAGTTATTGGCGGTTACCGGTTTTTGCGTCTGCGGCGGAGCGGAAGTCGTCGCGCTGGCGGTCGGGGACGAGACGGCAGCCGCGCCTTCCTGAATAAGCCCAAGAACGGCGCCCACGCCGACATTGCCGCCGGGCGGCACTTTGATTTCGCTGATAACGCCCGCGCTTGTAGCGTTCACTTCAAGCGTTACCTTATCGGTTTCCAGTTCGACCAGCGGTTCATCCATGCGAACCGAATCGCCAACCTGTTTCAGCCATTTGGCGACAGTGGCTTCGGAAACGGATTCGCCCATGGGCGGAACGAGAATTTGGGTGGTCATAGAGCCTCGGTACAGGACGGTTGATTCAGGTATTTAGATAAGCCGGAATTGCCCAACAGTCAAAAGTTTGAAAGGCCGGACCCGCCTAACTCTTTGTCCTGTATACGTTTAGCACATAAAATTCAAAAAGTCCCTGAAATCAAACGTATTTTTAACAAATAAAGCCCTATTCCTGCATGAAGGGGGAGAAATACTTATGGGTAAAAGACCGATTTTGTTAGCGGCATGCATTCTTTGCATCGTTTCTTTTCCGGTATTGGCCGTAGACAATATGCATTGGCTTTTCGGTTACAAAGGCCAACCGACCGGCGCCATCGTTTCCGATAAAAAATTCAGGGATTTTCTGGACACAGCCGTGCCGGATTTCGAAGCCGATTTCGGGTTCCGCAGCCGCGGCCTCAAGACCGGCCTTAAAAGCGCGTTGGTGGAAGTATTGAGCGGTCCGTCGGATCCCGTGCTTTCGCCCGATGACCATACGGTCGTGCTGTCGGCCTGCCGTTCCCAAAGCTGCGCCGAAAAAGGCTTTATGTGGATCGATACCGCGCAGCAGACATCCGTGATCGCGATTGTCCATTATATTTATGACGGCGAATATTTTCACGACAAGGCGCAGTTGTTTCTGGCCTCGAACGATTTCAAATGCGGCGCCTATCCGCAGGGGGCGGCCGAATACATCAAGCTCTGGCTGAAAACCAACGACATTGTGCCCGCGAATACACGCTGCCTTGACGGTAAAAAAGTCGTCGAGACCGTCCTGAATTGAGCTTCAGTTGACGATCAGCGCTTTCTCCACCAATTCCGCCTGTTCCTTGGTGTGGCGCTTCAGCGAACCCGTCGCCGTGGAGGCGCTCGGCGCGCGGCCGACATAGAAAGGCCGTTCGGACTTGTGATCGATCTCGTCCAGGACGCTTTCGATGCGGCGGTCGAGGAATGTCCATGCGCCCATATTCTGCGGTTCTTCCTGGCACCAGATGACCTCGGCCTTCGAATAACGGCCCACTTCCTGTGCCAGCAATTTGTCGGGGAAGGGATAGAATTGCTCGAGGCGAACGATGGCGACATCGGTGATCTTGCGTTCCTCGCGGGCGGCCAGCAGGTCGTAATAAACCTTGCCGCTGCAGATCACGACGCGGCGGATTTTCTTGTCGTCGACCAGGTTGGCCGACGCTTCCGGAATAACGCGCTGGAACGCGGTGTCCGTCGCCATGTCCTCGAGTTTCGAGACGCATAGCTTATGACGCAGCAGCGATTTCGGCGTCATGAGGATGAGCGGCTTGCGGAAATTACGCCGCACCTGACGCCACAGGATGTGGAAATAATTGGCGGGCGTCGAACAGTTCGCCACCTGCATGTTGTCTTCGGCGCACATTTGCAGGAAACGCTCGAGGCGCGCGGAGGAATGCTCGGGGCCCTGACCTTCGTAGCCGTGCGGCAGCAAAAGCGTGAAGCCGGACATGCGCAGCCATTTCGATTCCGCCGAGGATATGAACTGGTCGAAAAACACCTGTGCCGTATTGGCAAAATCGCCGAACTGGCCTTCCCAGCAGACGAGGGCCTTGGGTTCGGCAAGCGAGAAGCCGTAATCGAAACCCATTACCGCCGCTTCGGACAAGGGGCTGTCATGCACTTCGTAACTGGCCTGATGGGTGCTGATGCCGTTCAGCGGCACATAGCGATGCTCGTCCTGCTGATCGTATAGTACCGAATGACGCTGCGAAAACGTGCCGCGTCCGGAATCCTGCCCCGACAAACGAACCGGCGTGCCTTCGGCGACCAGTGATCCGAACGCCAGCGCTTCTCCGGTCGCCCAGTCGATGCCTTCGCCTGTCGCCATCATCTCGCGCTTGGCTTCAAGCTGCTTGGCGATCTTGGGGTTGACGTTGAAACCTTCCGGCACTCGCGCAATAGCGTTCCCGATATCGCGCAGCGTGTTGATATCGATGCCCGTATCACCGCCGTGGCTGTCGCCGCTCCCGACTTCCAGCCCCTGCCAACGGCCTTCCAGCCAGTCCGCCTTGTTGGGTTTGTAACTGCTGGCGGCCTGAAAATCCTGCTCCAGCTTGGCGACGAAGTCGCTGTTGACCTTATCGACGTCGGCTTGCGACAGCGAGCCTTCGCTGACGAGTTTCTTCGCATAAATTTCACGCGTCGTCGGCTGCTCCTTGATTTTGCGGTACATGATCGGCTGGGTGAATGCCGGTTCGTCGCCTTCGTTGTGGCCATGGCGACGGTAGCAGACCATGTCGATCACGGCGTCCTTGTGGAATTTCTGGCGGAACTCGGCGGCAAGCTCGGTTACATAAACAACCGCTTCGACGTCGTCGCCGTTCACATGGAAAATCGGCGCCTGAATCATCTTGGCGACGTCGGTGCAATAAACGCCCGAGCGCGCATATTGCGGGCTGGTTGTGAAGCCGACCTGATTGTTGATGACGAAATGCAGCGTGCCGCCGGTACGATACCCCTTGAGGTCCGACAGCATGAGCGTTTCCGCGACAACGCCTTGGCCTGCGAATGCCGCGTCGCCATGGATAAGAAGGGGCAATACCTGATTGCAGGCTTCGTCGCTGATGGCGGTGCCGCCGGAGCGTTGCTGTTGCTTGGCGCGTACGCGACCGGTGACGACAGGATTAACCCATTCGAGATGCGACGGGTTGGCGTTCATGGTCAGATGCACGATCTGGCCGTTGAAATCGCGGTCGATAGAGGTGCCAAGATGGTATTTCACATCGCCCGAACCTTGCACGCTGTCGGGATAGGCCGAAGTGCCCTGAAATTCCGCGAACATGGCGGTAAAGGGCTTGCCGAGGATATTGGTAAGAACGTTCAGGCGGCCGCGATGCGCCATGCCGATAACGGCTTCGCGCAATCCAAGCTCGGTGCCGCGGGCGATGGCAGCATCCAACGCCGGTATGGTGGATTCCGCGCCTTCGAGGCCGAAACGCTTTACGCCGACGAATTTCGTCGCCAGGAATTTTTCGAAAGCGTCGCCTGCCGTCAGGCGTTCCAGAGTATGGCGCTTGGTGTTGACGTCGTAATGCGGCTTGTTTTCGGTTTCCTCGATACGGCGTTTCAGCCAGTCGGCCTGTTCCTGATCCTGGATATGCATGAACTCGACGCCGACGGTGCCGCAATAGGTGTTGCGCAGTTTGGTCATGATCTCGCGCAAGGTCGCGTGCTGCCATCCCAGCGTGCCGTTGATAAAAATGGGGCGGTCGTAATCCTCTTCGGTGAAGCCGTGCGTCTTGGGATCGAGGTCGGCGTGATAAGGTGTCGGCGTCAGGCCTAACGGATCGAGGTTCGCCAGCAGATGCCCGCGCATGCGGTAAAGCCGGATCAGCCAGATCGCGCGCAGGCTGTCGAGCAGGGCGGTGTCGGTCGAAATTCCGGCGGCAACAATTTGTTTGGCCGCGTCATGGCCGTTAGCGGCGTGCCCGTTGGTGATAATTTTTTCGGCTATGGATGGCGCCCAGCTTGCGCCGCGCATGTCGTCGAGCACGGCACGGGCATCGTCTTTCATGCCCTCGAAGAAGGTACGCCAGCTCGGATCGACCGAAGCGGGATTTTCGGCGTAGCGCTGGTAAAGCTCGGCGATAAAGTCGGCGTTGGCGCTGTAAAGGAATGAGGACTGTTCGGTGGTCATTTGGACGTTTCCATGATGCGAAAAGAACGGCTTATGAGCCGATCATAGCGCATATAAAAACGATGTTAAAGCCGTTGTTTGCAGCCGGAATTAGCGGCTATGGAATATTTTTCCGCTTTTCATCAGCAACGCCATCTGCTGCTCGGCAAAGGTCCGTGACTGGCCGATGCGCTTGTCGCGGATCAGGGCCCGGATCGGCGACCCCGGATTATCGGCCTCGGTTGCCATAAACGGCGCGTAGATGCCCGTGGGCGTCAGCATTTGATGAATTACCGCTACGAGGCTTGCAGCCAACAAAAGGGAGGCGCGTTCGCCAAGTTCCTGTTCGGCAAGCTGCAATAGGCCTTCGAGAGCTTCTTCCATGCTGCCGGCATGCATCGTAGCCATAACGGTATGGCCCGATGTGGCGGCGCGCAGCAATTGATTGGCGGCATCGGGCGTACGGACTTCGCCGACAACGATATAACGCGGGTGCCAGCGCAGGGAGCGGTTTAGCATCTGACCCCATTGCGCCTCGGCGTTGATTTCGGATTGGTAGCAATAGCCATGGGTGCCACGGCGACCTTCCAGACTGTAGTCGACGGGATCTTCGATGGTAAAGGCGACGCCGCCATAGCTTTCTAGGTAGTCTAGCAGAAGCGAGGAGGCAGTAGTCGTTTTGCCTTGACCGGTCGCGCCGCACAGAAGGATTAATCCGCCGCGCTGGCCTATGTCGTGCAAAATGGGAACCAGTTGAGGCATGAAGCCAAGCTTGTCCAGCTTGGGCGGCAAGGCAGGAATACGGCGCATGGCGGCCCAGATTTCGCCGTTGGCCGTTTCCAGCTTGGAGGCGCGCAAGCGCATGCCGCCGAAATTTACCGCTTTCTCATTACCAACGAAATCATGCGCAAGAATGGAGGCAAGTTCTTCAACATCCTGATGGAATTCCGGCGGAACATCGGCATCGATTTGCGCCGCGCTGCTCTGGAGGCCGGCGCGGTAATGCGGCATGCTGTTGCCGTTCAGGCAGACATAAATATCGACAAAATCGAGTTCACGAAGTTGGCGTTGAACCAGGTTATCGGACTCATATTGAAGCACGTTGGTTCCTTGGGGCATGTGTTAAATCCTTGCTTGGGCGCCGAAATCCGTTGAGAAAATTATATGAACAAACTGTATAAAAGCACCATATGCGGCATACTTATATCGTGCCGCGAGCGCTTTCACAATAAATTTTTGGATTTCCGGACTCTTTAACCGTGTTTATGCCAACAACCACAGCGTTTTATCGCAAAGGCCGCGAAATGTGATTAGTGACGAATTCTTGCAAAAGCCTAGGCGGCCATCGCCTTAACCATAGTGGTACCGAGGGCGGCGGGACTGTCGGCAACCATAATACCGGCGGCGCGCATGGCTTCGATTTTATCCGTAGCGCTGCCTTTACCGCCTGAAATGATCGCGCCGGCATGGCCCATGCGGCGGCCCGGAGGCGCCGTGACGCCTGCGATGAAGCCGACCATCGGTTTTTTCTTTTTGCTGTTCTTGTAAAACAGCGCGGCGTCTTCCTCAGCGGAGCCGCCGATTTCGCAGATCATGCTGATGCCTTGCGTTTCGTCATCGGCAAGGAACATCTCGAGGCAATCGACGAAGTTCGTGCCGTTGACCGGATCGCCGCCGATGCCGATGCATGTCGTCTGGCCGAGGCCCGTCGCCGTGGTTTGTGCTACCGCCTCATACGTGAGTGTGCCGGAACTCGAAACGATGGCGATCTTGCCGCGCTTGTGGATATGGCCGGGCATGATGCCGATTTTGCATTCGCCGGGCGTGATAACGCCGGGGCAGTTGGGGCCGATCAGGCGGGTTTTGGAGCCCTGCAGCGCGCGCTTGACGCGTACCATATCCAGAACCGGAATGCCTTCGGTGATGCAGACGACCAAGGGAATGTCGGACGCAATGGATTCCAGAATGGAATCCGCCGCAAAGGGCGGCGGCACGTATATGACGGATGCATTCGCGCCGGTCTTGGCGACGGCTTCGGCCACAGTGTTGAATACGGGCAGGTCGAGATGTTCGCTGCCGCCTTTGCCGGGCGTCACGCCACCAACCATCTTGGTTCCGTAGGCGATAGCCTGCTCGGAATGGAAAGTGCCCTGCGAGCCGGTGAAGCCCTGACAGATAAGGCGGGTGTTCTTATTGACGAGGACTGACATTTTTTACCTAACTGTTAAGGCTGCTTTATCCTGGCTTAGGGGTAACATCATTGAGACGGTAGTTTTTGGAAACAACATTGCCAAGTTTATCTTCATTCCACCTATACTCAAGATTACTGCGCATTCTTTCTGGGGTGGAGTTGTTATGTCCACCGGCATAATTAACATCTATAACTAGTGTTTCTCCTTCCCATTTCGCCGCCATAACACCACTGAGCTGAAAGGCCACTTCTATTGCCTTACTTTTCTTTCTGTTGCTCATTGTTATTGCTCCCCAGTTTAAGCCGCTTTCTTTTTAACAGCGCCAACAATTTTTTCGGCAGCATCGCCGAGATTGTCCGCCGACAGGATGGGCAGGCCGG
>JAATFY010000043.1 GCA_015654915.1 Rhodospirillales bacterium | reverse complement strand
TGATCCAGCGCGTCGTAAGTGACCATGCCGTCGCGGATACGCTGCTTGTTTTTCTCGACCAGATTGACGAGGCCCGGCACTTCGGTGTCGATCGCCCGCGTGGCGATAAGGCCGAGCAGCCACGGCAATTTGATGTCGAAGCGCGTCACCTGATCCTTGGTATCGGGAACGCCGAAAACGGTAAAGCTGGCGGGGGCGGGTTCGGTGTGCCACATCGCCTCGATCGCGGCGATTTTCATTTTCTGGTTCTGCCCCGCAGTATAGCCGCTTTCATCGCCCAGCACGACGACGGATAAGGCCGATGCCAGACCGAAACTCAGCGCTACAGTCATCGAGCGTTTCGCCAGCTTGCTGTGGCGTCCCTTCAGCAGGAACCACGCGCTGATGGCCAGTACGAACATCGCGCCGGTAACGTAGCCCGCGCTGATGGTGTGGACGAATTTCGCTTGCGCCACAGGGTTAAGTATGACGTCGGCAAAATTGGTGACTTCCATGCGCATGGTGTCGACATTGAACTGCGCGCCGACCGGAAACTGCATCCAGCCGTTGGCGATCAGGATCCACATCGCCGACAGGCTGGTGCCGAGCGCCAGAAGCCAGGTCACGACCAGATGCTGCAGGCGCGACAGCCGGTCCCAGCCGAAGAAAAACAGGCCGACGAAGGTGGCTTCGAGGAAAAAGGCGACGATGCCTTCGATGGCGAGGGGCGCGCCGAACACGTCGCCGACATAATGCGAATAATAGGCCCAGTTGGTGCCGAACTGGAATTCCATGGTCAGGCCCGTCGCCACGCCCATGGCGAAATTGATGCCGAATAAACTTCCCCAAAACTTTGTCATGTCGCGCCAGATCGTGCGTCCGGTCATCACCCACACGCTTTCCATGATCGCCAGCAGCGTGGCGAGCCCGAGCGTCAACGGCACGAAAAGAAAATGATACAGGGCAGTCAGCGCGAACTGCAGGCGGGAAAGGGTGACGACATCCATGATCGAGTCTCGCAAGTGAGGGTAAGGCGGGAAAGGATTACTCGAGAATATGTTGTGTGATGGCGTTTTGGTCGAGATGCACGCGATGATCGTCGCCGAAAAGAAAAACGCTTGCGCAGACAAGCAGCGTGATTTTGACGGCCAGCACGAAGCTAAGTTCACGTGCAAGCAGGTGGCGGGAGAAAAAGCGTGTGAGATTTTTCAAGATATTCATGGTGCAGGCAGGGTTCGGTGGACGTCCTTTCTGCTTAAACCCTCGGCAGGCGAACGTAAACCGCCGATTTATCCGCGATATCATGCGGGCTTATGCAAGGTTATGTCATAAGCGGGTTAAAAGTAAGGAAATCGCCAAGTCTTGAAATAACTGGATAAAAAACCACATCCTCGCATTTATTAACCATAGTCTCGGCTTTTCGTTTCGGATTTTTTGCTCTAAGGTATGGTCATTCGAAATATATTTTATAGGAACCGAATATGAAAAATTCATTTAAAGCCAAAATGGCCGCCGCCGCTCTTCTGACAACCGCCATGTCTGCGCATGGCCAGCAGGCCGTTGATCCCTCCGTTCCCGCCGAGGTCGCGCGGGTGACGACCCTGACGATAGCGGGCGAGAGGGCAACCCTCATCGTCACCATGAACGCGAAAGATGCGGCAGCGACGGATCGCGGCTTCCGGTCCATCGGTGGCACCAACACGATGCTTGCCGTCGGCGACGCCGAACCGATTCCCGGTTTCGCAAGCTGGCGGGGGAACGTAAGATTCGCCGCGCAGGATATGCTGGGCCATCAATGGCAGGATCCCGTAAAGGTGCGCCTTTCTCTCGACCCCGATCCCTCGTCGCGCCCTACGCTTGACGATATGTTTACCGAACAGCCCGCGCTCCGCATGACCTGCGCAACCGGAAAACCCCAGTATTCAACGGAAACGCAGCAACCGCACGAACCGCGCAGCTTTACCATGACCGTCAACTGCTACGACGTCCGTCTCTAGCTGGCGGATTTTTTCCGGAACGGGTATAATGATGCTTTCGGAATCGGGGTTCGCGTTCTATGAGCATTATGGATAAAATCCGCCTCCGGCAGGAGCTTGGCGTATGGCCTTCCGCCGCAACGCCGCCTGAACACCGGCCGGAAATACTCTATATCGGCTGCGTCGATGCGCGGCTCGACCCGATCGACGATATCGGCATCGACAAGGGCAAGGCGCTGATTTTCCGCAATATCGGCGCGCTGGTGCGCAGGAACGAAAGCGCGACTTCGGCGGATTCCGTTCCGCCAAGCGCCAGCATCGGCGCGGTGCTGGAATTTTTCCTCAACCACATTCCCGCGGCGCCTGCTCAAGTGAAACACATCATCATCTCGGGCCACACCGATTGCGGCGGGCTGCAGGCCTGCCAGCACAACGCCTGCGGCGAACACGATCATTACCTGCCGCTCTATCTCGATAGCCTGAAAAGCGTGCGCGCGAAAGTGATGGCGGAAGCCAAAATCAAAGGCTGGAACGATGCCGACATCCTTCACGCGCTGGAAAAAGAATCCGTGCGCCAGAGCGTTGCCAACCTCCTGACCTATCCGGTCGTGCAGCGCGCGCTGGACGACGGATTGCTCGAAATCCACGGCTGGGTGATCGATACCGCGACGCAACGCATCGCCGAGATGAATCCGGCGACGCTGGAATTCGAGCCGATGGCGGAGCGCGCACAGGATAAAAATCCGGACGTGCGCGCGGGTTACGGTTAAAACAGGGCAGGTGTAGGCCCCGGTTCAAAAAAGGCCTGCCGAAGTTGAAAGTCATCACGGAAACCAAAAAATACTGGATTGATCGCCAATAGGGTTCGGCACAATCCGGTTGCTCCAAAGATTATTAACCCCTATATCAGGGCCGCGCCCGGCATGCAGGTTGTGCGCCTTTTTGCCAACACTTTGCGATACGCCGCGGACACGACAGAAAATTCATGCTTTCCATTCAAAACCTCACCTACCGCATCGGCCGGCGCACGCTTCTCGATAATGTTTCGGTCAATATTCCGGCGGGACATCGTATCGGTCTGGTTGGTCCCAACGGCACCGGCAAAACCACGCTTTTCAAGCTGATCTCGGGCGAACTTGCCTCCGACGGCGGCGAGATTTCGCTGATCCGCGGCGCAAGTCTCGGCATGGTGCGTCAGGATTTGCCGGAGGACGAGACGCCGATCATCGATGTCGTGTTGTCCGCCGATACCGAGCGCACAGCGTTACTGGCGGAAGCGGAAACCACCGAAGATATGGAGCGCATCGGCCATATTTACGAGCGCCTGAACGAAATCAGCGCCTACGATGCGCCCTCGCGCGCGGCATCTATTCTTGCAGGCCTTGGCTTCAGCGAAGCGGCGCAGGCCAGCCCCATTTCCTCTTTCTCCGGCGGCTGGCGCGCCCGCGTGGCGCTGGCCTCGGTGCTGTTCCGCCAGCCGAATGTATTGATGCTCGACGAACCCACCAACCATCTGGATTTCGAATCCATGGTGTGGCTGGAAAATTTCCTGATGCGCTACCGCGAGACGCTGATCATCATCAGCCACGACCGCGATATCCTGAACAAGACGGTCGATCATATCCTGCATCTCGAAAACCAGAAGCTGGTTTCCTATACCGGCAATTACGACGCGTTCGAGCGCCGCCGCGCCGAAAGGCTGATGAACCAGCAGGCGCTGCACGAAAAGCAGACGGCGCAAAAAGCGCATCTGATGAAATTCGTCGACCGTTTCCGCGCCACGGCCAGCAAGGCGCGGCAGGCGCAAAGCCGCCTGAAAGCCATCGAGCGCATGGATATCGTCGACGCCGTAATCGCGGAGCGCGTCACCGCCTTCACCTTTCCGGAACCGAAGGAAATGAAATCGCCCCTGATCCGGCTTGAACACGTTGATGCCGGCTATATCGAAGGCAAGCCCGTCTTGCGCGACCTGAATGTCTATATCAACCATAATGACCGCATCGCTTTGCTGGGCGCCAACGGCAACGGCAAATCGACCTTGGTTAAAATCCTGTCGGATCGCCTCGCGCCGATGGCAGGCACGATTTACAAATCGGGACGGCTCAAGGTCGGCTATTTCGCGCAGTTCCAGACGGACGAGTTGGATACCACCGAGACGCCATTCCAGACCATGCAGGCGGCGATGAACGAACCGTCGGAAGTCAAAGTCCGTTCGATGCTCAGCCGCTTCGGTTTTGACAAGCATAAGGCCGATACCAAAGTCGGCGAGCTGTCGGGCGGCGAGAAGGCGCGGCTGCTGTTCTGCCTGATGAGTTTCGATGCGCCGCACATCATGCTGCTGGACGAACCGACCAACCATCTGGACATCGACGCGCGCGAGGCGCTGATGCAGGCGCTGAACAATTACACCGGCGCCGTTATCCTCGTCAGCCACGATCCGCATCTGGTCGAATGCGTGGCGGATCAATTATGGCTGGTGGCCGACGGCGGCTGCAAACCCTATGACGACGATCTCGAGGCCTACCGGAAACTTGTGATCCGCCAGCGCCGCCTCGAGCGCGAGAAGGTCAAGAAGGATGCCCGCAACGCCAAGAACGGCGGCAAAACCGATGGCGCGGATGAAGGAAAAAACAGCGAAAAAACCGCGGAGAAGCTGGAACATACGCTGATTGATCTGACACAGCGCCGCCAGGCGCTGGAAGGCGAGATCGCCGAATGCTGCAGCACCACCAACGATCCGAAGCGCCTTAAAAACCTGAACATCGCCTACGCGGCCCTTGAAAAGGAAATTGCCGCCAATGAGGCCACGTTGGAGCAGCTTATCGCGGGGCTTTAGCGTTTCCGGAAACGGGTGTAGGGTGGTTCCCCGCTGTTTGCCTCACTCCGGAGAACGCACATGATGAAGAAAATCGCCCTCGGCCTCGTCGTCCTGATTGTTCTCATCGCGGGCGGCGGTTATTACCTGTTTTTAAATCTTGACCACCTCATCAAAGTGAATGTCGAGAAATACGCCTCGGCCGCGACGCAGGCCAAGGTCAGCCTCGACAGCGCGCATCTGGCTCTTTCGTCGGGCGAAGGCACTCTCAGCGGCCTCAGCGTCGGCAACCCCAAGGGCTTTTCCTCGCCGAAGGCGCTTTATCTCGGCAAAATCGACGTCAAGCTCGATACCGGCACGATCCGCGGCAACGGTCCCATCGTCATCAGCGACGTCGTGATCGAAAAACCCGAAGTGACGTATGAGCTTCTGAACGACGGCAGCAGCAATCTGCAGGCGATCCAGAACAACGCGCAGGCTTATGCCAAAGCCATCCAGCAGGGCGCCAACCCGCCGCCCAAGAACGTGGGCGCCGCGCCGAAAGCCACCGCGCCCGGCGGCGCCGAGGGGCGCAAGATCATCATCAAAAGCCTGACGATCAAAAGCGGCCATGTCGCCATCAGTCAGGAGATGCTGCAAGGCAGGGAACTTGGTACGGGCCTGCCCGAGATCCATCTGAGCGATATCGGCAAGGCTTCGGGCGGCGCGACAGCCGCGCAGGTCGCGCAGCAAATCTTCAGCGCCATCATCGCGGCGGCATCGAAAGCCTCGATCACGGAACTGGCCAAGGATAAAATCGGCGGCCTCATCAAGGCCGTGCCGGCCGGTTCCATCTTGGGCGGCGCCAGTGATGCCGTGGGCAACCAGCTGAAGGGTGTGTTCGGGCAATAGCCTTCCAACCCTTGCCGCGCAAGCTTGGTTGCGAAGCCGGAAATATGTTTTGGCGCGTGCAACTCTAAACTTTTCATTTTGCAGTTGCGAAACCGCGTGCGGTTATGCGTCGCCGCGCGTCTAAAATCCTTTAATCCGTCCCCAAATCACCCATATACTTGCGTGTAGAAATTGATTCTGTGGGACCATGGACAGACTCCAGCAGCCAAACCGGTTTCTATCGCAGGCGGAATCCGACGCCCGCATGGCCGAGGCCATTGCCCATTACATACGCCACGAAGAAGATGGCCCTCTGGCGCTTTCGCCGGGCATAACAAGCGCGTCAGGTCGTCCCACCCTCGTCGTTCCGCTCGATTATCTTCCGCATCGCTTGCCCGCGAACAATCTTAACGGCACGTTGGCATTCGCCGAAATACAAGATCATGCAAAAATACAGGAAGAAATAGCGAGACTGGCGTTGCCTGATGAAAAGGTTTTTTGGGACAAATGGGATTTCATGCAAAGCGGAAAACTTTGTACCGTCAATAGTTCCGTGTTGCGCACGAACAGACCGACCGACCTGATCCTGCCCGCAAGCATGTCGGGAGATTATTATACGATCGGCGGCGTTATCGCGACGCCGCAGAGGACATGGAGCGACCGGGATGTATGGAGTCGCATATCAGGCCTTCCCGAAAGGGATTTGGAAAACGTCCCT
>JAATFY010000031.1 GCA_015654915.1 Rhodospirillales bacterium | reverse complement strand
TTGTTCATCCAATCGCGGGTTGAGCAGATCGAAAATCTGGCCCAACGCAAGCCCAAAGTCATGCTGGTTGGCGCCACCAATGCGGCCGGTATCCGCTCCACTGTCGAGCGTGTTATTGCCTCGGGTATTCCCGTTGTCGGGCTTGGCAGCATCCCGGAGCCAATGGATAAACTTGCAAGCATTGTCCTGGCCGATCACTACGCGCTCGGTCAACTGCAAGCCGAATGCCTGGCCGGCGCATTGGGCGGCAAGGGCGATGTGGGCGTTATGGCAGGGCCGCCGGGTGTCGATTGGGCGGCTGACCGCGCGCGGGGGTTCAGGGAAAGCATCGCCAAAATCGCTCCCGACATGAAGGTTGTCGTCGAGAAGACGACGGTGCCCGGTCGTACCGAAGGGCTGAAGTTGATGGAAGACTGGTTGCAGGGCTTCCCGAAAATCGCGGGTGTCTACACTGTTGACGACGACATGGGAGCCGGCGTGATCGACGCTCTCGTGCAGGCGCAACTGGAAGGCAAGATCAAGGTCTCAAGCAGCAACTTGTCACCGATTGGCGACAGCTATCTTCGCAAGGGTTATCTGCAATGCGAAAGCATTCAGCAAATCGTTTTGCAGGGGCGTGAAGCCGTGCGTCAGGCGGCGAAGATCATGAAAGGCGAGACGCCGACCAAGCTGATCAAGACGCCGGCCATTTTGGTGACGGCGGAGAATGTCGATAAGCTCGACTATTCCGAGATCAAGGCGCCGCGCGACTTTCGTCCCCGCTAGGTTTTCGGATAATCTTGCAATGAATCCTGTCCGGCTCGATGTAAATGTCTTTCTGGCCGGCTTTAACTGGCCGCTCTGGGTTGGGCAGGACAAGGGCTTTTTCGCGCGAGAAGGTCTCGACGTCCGGCTTGAGCCGACACCTGGGTCGATTGCGCAAATGAGCGGGCTGATCGATGGCCGGTTCGACATCGCCATGACGGCGATCGACAACATCGTGGCCTATATGGAGGGGCAGGGAGAGGCCGAGACGGTCGCGCAGCCCGACCTTGTCGCTGTCATGGGCGCGGATAACGGCTTCCTGTCTCTGATCGTATCGCCCGACATTCACCATTTTTCCGATTTGCGCGGCAAGGCGCTGTCGGTTGACGCGCTGACCACCGGCTACGCTTTCGTGCTCCGCAAGATACTCGCCGTGAATGGGCTGAACGAGGGCGACTATCAACTGGTCAAAGTCGGTGGGATGAGAGAGCGTTTCGACGCGCTTTTAGCCGGCAAGCATGTGGGAACCTTGTCCGTACCACCCTATACTTTCGCCGCGGCGGATAAGGGCTTTCGCATCCTGGCGGTGGCTGCGGATGCTCTCGATCACTATCAGGGCGTTGTTGCCGCTGTGCGCCGGGGCTGGGCTGATGCGCACAAGGGCGACATTGAATCTTTTATCCGGGCGAATATCGCGGCGCTCGATTGGCTCTACGATAGAGCAAACAAGGCCGAAGCCTTGCGTATTTTTCAGGCGCACCTGGCGGGCGCATCGCCTGGCGACGCCGAACGTTCTTATGCTGTACTGCTCGACGGCAGGACAGGCTTCTTCAGGGATGCGAAGATAGATGCGGTTGGTGTTCGGACCGTTCTCGCGCTGCGCAGCGACTACGGTGTTCCGCGCAAGCACCTTTCCGAGCCGGAAAAATACTCCGACATGAGTTTCTACGAGACTGCGGTGTCGCAGACGAAGGTCTAGCGGCCACGCTTGACCGCGGGGGTTGCCTTGCGAAGGGGTGGGACGGCCAGCCGTTCCGTCAGCTTCTCGAGGCCGGCAATGAAATCGGCATCGAGCGGCTGGTGGCCGAGCAATAACCGGTAGTAGATGGGTCCATATAGCGCATCGACCAAAATGTCCGTTTCGATCTCGTTGTCGATCTCGCCGCGTGTTTTGGCATTGTCGACAATGTCGCGCGCGGCGGCGCGGCGTTGCGTCAGCAGGGCTTCGCGGAAATAGGTGAGCGCGTCGCGATCGAATTGTCCCTCGGCGATGATCTCCCCGACAATGCGGCCATACTTTCCACGATACTTTTTCACCAGAACGGCCAGATGATGTGCGAAAGCGCCGAACTTGGCGTCGCTTTCGGGAAACGGCGTCTGCGGCAGCATCGTTTCCATAAACGCATCGACGACAAGGTGAATCTTGGTTGGCCACCAGCGATAGATCGTTACCTTGCCGACCCCGGCTTCGCGCGCGATGGCTTCTATCGTGATGTCGCGGACGGAGGTTTTGTCGAGAA
>JAATFY010000223.1 GCA_015654915.1 Rhodospirillales bacterium | reverse complement strand
GAATTGACGATCTGGTCCATCGCCTGCATGGCAAAATTCATGGTCATAAACTCGATGATGGGAACAAGGCCGCCGAAGGCCGCGCCGACGCCAAGCCCCGTAAAAGCATGCTCGGTGATAGGACTATCCACCACACGCTTCTCGCCGAATTCCTGCAACAGACCCTGACTGACTTTATAGGCGCCCTGATATTGCGCGACTTCCTCGCCCAGCAGGAACACGTTCGGATCGCGGCGCATTTCCTCGGCCATGGCGTCGCGCAGCGCATCACGCACCGTCAGCTTGATGAATTTGCTGTAATCCTTATCGGCACCGATAGCGGCGGCTTTCGGCTGGGCAGCCACCACGGAAAGTGCAGGGCGGCCCTCACCCTCCCCAACGCTGCGCGTCGGGGCCCCTCCCTCTCCCGCATTGCGGGAGAGGGTGCCGAGCGTATGCGAGGCGGGTGAGGGCTGTATTGCTTTAATGCTCGCCGCGTCTTCGCCTTCTTCCAGCAGAATGGCTATCGGCGCGTTGACCTTCACGTTTTCGGTACCGGCGGGCACAAGAATCTTGCCGAGCTTGCCCTCATCGACGGCCTCGACTTCCATCGTCGCCTTGTCGGTTTCGATTTCGGCAATTGTCTGCCCCGCCTTAACCGTATCGCCTTCTTTTTTCATCCAGCGGGTGATTTTGCCCTCGGTCATGGTCGGCGAGAGCGCGGGCATAAGAATTTGTATGGTCACTTTCTTTCCCTTTTCGCCTTCGCGCGCACTTCCGATTTGGTTATCAGCCGGTCACCCCATAATCTGCGGAAAACCCTTTTGCGCAGACCGGTACGGATACCGTAATTGATGGTGAAGGACAAAATGATGAACAGGCCGCTGATCAGCAACGCCCCTTCTACCGGCCAGTTCCATACTTTCCATGCGCCGTAAAAACCGATGATCGCCGCGATAAAATCGAGGCGGAACATATAGGTCAAAAAGGTCAGGGCGACGGGGATCATGGGATCAAAATGGCCTTTCAGGAGAAAATTTACCCCGCAATAATAGGCGTAATATTGAACCACGGTGAGGGCGAGGAAAACCAGCGATTCGATAACCGTCGGCAGCGTCGAAAAAAAGAAGTGTTCCGCTTTTCTCATGAGGATGTCCGTTTCAGGTTGGGGGAAAGGATTATTCGACGAGAATATTCGTCCACAATTCGGACGGATCGGGCTCAGGGCTGGCTTGGGCAAATTCGGCGGCGTCGTTGACGATTTCCTTGATCTCGCGTTCGATATTCTTCAGGGCGTCTTCGGTCAAAGCGCCTTCTTTCAGGATTAAGCTGCGCAAGGCGTCAATCGGGTCGTGGTGGCCGCGCCATTCCTCGACCTCTTCCTTGGTGCGGTATTTCGCCGGATCGGACATCGAATGGCCGCGATAACGGTAGGTTTCCATTTCAAGGATCATCGGCCCCTTACCGGAATGGGCATGCTCTATCGCTTCCTCGGCGGCGTCGCGTACCTTTAACACGTCCATGCCGTCGACTTTTTTGCCGGGAATGCCGTAAGGTTCGCCGCGCTTGTAAAGTTCGCCGGCGGCATGGCGCGCCTGCGAGGTGCCCATGCTGTATTTGTTATTTTCGATGATATAGACGGCCGGCAGCTTCCACAGCGCCGCCATATTATAGCTTTCGGCGACCTGTCCCTGATTGACCGCGCCGTCGCCAAGGTAAGTCAGGCAGACGCCGCCATCGTTCTTGTACTTATGCGCGAAAGCGAGTCCGGTGCCGATAGGCACCTGCGCGCCGACGATGCCGTGGCCGCCGAAGAAATTCTTTTCGCGGCTGAACATGTGCATCGAGCCGCCCTTGCCGCGCGAATAGCCGTCGCTGCGACCGGTTAGCTCGGCCATGACGCCGCGCGCGGCCATGCCGGAGGCCAGCATGTGTCCATGGTCACGGTAGGATGTGATAACGGTATCGACCGGTTTTTGTACCGATTGCACGCCGACGACGACGGCTTCCTGCCCGATATACAGATGGCAAAAACCACCGATCAATCCCATGCCGTAAAGCTGACCCGCTTTTTCTTCAAAGCGGCGGATCAGCAGCATGTCGCGGTAATAACGTTGCAGGTCGGCAGCACGTTCCTGCGGCTGCTGCTGGTTGGCAGCGACGGAGCGGAGCTGCGGCTTGGCAATGAACATCCATTCCCCTTCCGACCAAACGAATTTCGAAGCATCAAGTAGAACGATTGGCGCATTTTATCAAGGTGCACACCAACTCGTTCCGCATCTGGTTATACTACAGGATCAAGACTAACGTTTAATTGCTTGGATATAGTTAAATATGGATAAAAAGTTGCTGTGGTTTTATTTGTTGCGCTGCACAACGTCCGGCTTTTTGTCGGGCGGAGTCAGGATGATAATCTCGTTAGGCTTTGAATAATCAAGCATCTCGCGCGATTTCTCGTCCAGCAGGTCGGGATCGAGGCTGCCGGGCCGCATCAGCTGCACGCGATGGGCGAGTTCTTTATGTTCCTGCTGCAGTTGCGAAAGATTCGCCTGCGACGCGTTGACCTCGCTCTGGAGTCGCAGCATCGCCAGCCAGCCGCGGTCGCCCTGAATCGTGTGATAGAGAAAATAGCCCACGATGCAGGCCCCCAGAACGGAGGCAATCGTCTGCCATGTGCGGCGGGTCAGCATGCACCCCCGTTTGCGAGCAAAGATGATCCGGCGAAAGCAGGATCACGTCCCAACCTATAAAATTCACAATGAATTTGCATAGCCTCGGTTGCATTGGGATGAATGCGAAAATCTGCCAATTCGAGAGTTCGCCATACCAAATCGATGACGTAGCGATGTTGTATCCGCAGACTTTCGATTATGTGCTTCGGTGTAAAAACGCCATAGGGCAACAAGTCAAACCGCTTTCCCTCATAAAGTATTGCCAGATCAATACAATTCCCGGACAGATTGTGCCCGTTGGCGGAGAATATTTCCCGGCATTCCTTGGCGCGCCACGGATAGGCCAGACAAAATAAAGCTGCGCCCAGACAACGGGCAATTTTATGAAGCTGTCGCAAAAGCCATCCTTCCGATTCATAACCTCTGGTTAAAATCAACCGGACATTATGAGGCGTCAAACTCCGCTGAACTTGCTGCAGGCTTTGATAGGCGTTATCGGCGATGAAAACCTGCTTACAGGGCCAACGTGGCTTTACAATAAAATCGTCCTCACGAAGTTCGTCGAGCCGTATCATCGTCTATCGAATCAAAACCGACGGCCCCGCAAAGCGCGCGGTTTTGCCGAGTTGTTCTTCGATACGGATGAGCTGGTTGTATTT
>JAATFY010000085.1 GCA_015654915.1 Rhodospirillales bacterium | reverse complement strand
GCAGAACCGCATCAACGATGTGATCAAATTCATGCAGACATCCGATCCTGCGTTATTGAACGGCGCCGGCGCGCAAATTCTGGCCGAGATGATCGGCGATATCCCGCCCGGCGCCGATTACAATGCCTCGTCGGGCCTCGTTGCGCATATCTATATGCTGGCCAACAAGCCGAACGCGGCGCTGGAATGGCTCAAGCTGGCGCGGGGCGCCTCGGTCGGCATGCCGCCGGTAACGATGGAGCTTCAGAATATCTGGCCGCTGGAGGTTGTGGCGGGGCTGGAGTCCGAAGGCGATTACAAACAGAATCTCGGCACGTGGCTGGATGCCGCGATGAAGCCCGCCGATCCCAAGGCCGACAACCGCGCGCAACGCGATCAGGCGGCCTCGATCCTCTTGCTGCTTGATGCCACCGGCTTTGCGGTACCGGAAGACATCTGGGCCAAGGTTATCACGGCACCCGTGTCCGAAAAACATGCGGTACCGCCCGCTTTATTGTTCGAACGTATGCGCGCATCCGCTGCCGCCGTGCGCCGCGGCGAAACGGTTCTGCTTGCCGTGGCGATGGCCGGCAGCACAACGGATAATTTTTTGCTGATAACGGTCGAGACGGTACGCGCCTTGCGCCTTGTCGGGCTGACGGCCGATGCCGCCGCGCTGGCACGTGAAGCGGCGATGGTTATCCTGACGCCGAAGCCGTGAGCGCGAAACTTCCCAAAGAAGGCCTCGGCTGGCGCGCCAGCACCCTGATCGACGCGTTTCTCGATATGCTGCTGGCCGAGCGCAACGCGGCGGTCAACACGCGCCTTGCCTATGGGCGCGACCTGGCCGACGCCGCGCAATTTCTGGCCAAACGCAAAACCGACCTTGCCGAAGCCTCCGAAGACGATATCCGCGCCTATCTGCAGTCGATGGGACCGGCGGCGGCGCGGACACAGGCGCGGCATTTGTCGTCGCTGCGGCAGTTTTTCCGTTTTCTCTGCTCCGAGCATTACCGCAAGGACGACCCCAGCCGCGCCATCGACGCGCCGAAACTGGGAAAATCCCTGCCGAAATATCTTAGCGAGGCCGATGTCGGAAAACTTCTGGCGGTGGTCGGACGGTTGCGCGGCGCGGAAGGCGCGCGGCTCAAGGCGATGCTGGAACTGCTTTACGCTTCAGGCCTGCGCGTGACGGAACTGGTGAGCCTGCCGCTGGCGGGTGTGCAATATGACCGCGGCTTCGTGCAGGTAAAGGGTAAGGGCGGGAAGGAACGCGTGGTGCCGCTGGGCGAACCGGCGATCAGGGCGCTGAAAGCATGGCTGCCGCACCGCAAGGATATGCTCGGTGAAAAAACAAAATCACTTTATCTTTTTCCATCATATAACGGCACCGCGCATTTGTCGCGCCAGCGTTTTTTCCAGTTATTGAAGGAAACCGGCCTGAAAGCGGGGCTCGATCCCGCGCGGCTAAGCCCGCATGTGCTGCGCCATGCTTTCGCCACGCACCTGATCGAGCACGGCGCCGATCTGCGCAGCGTCCAGACCATGCTGGGCCACGCCGATATAGCGACGACGCAGATTTACACGCATGTGGCCTCCGACCGGCTGAACAAAACCGTGACGGAGCATCATCCGCTGGGGAAAAAGTCTCGGGTCCAGAAAAAACTTTAATTTCTTTGATACTAGCCGTTTTCTAACTTTGCTAGCACTGCTGCAGAAACTCTATCAACTGTCTCTTCCCACATATTAACGTCAGGCTTTATTTGGCTGATTACGTCTTTCGCATTAGTTCCAAACATCGTTTTTATAGTGGTTTCTAGTCCGGCTGCATTTACGGCGGTGCTCATTTGCGCGCATATAGCGGAGTCCTTCACTACGGTATCTTTTGTAATATGTTCTTTAAACTGATCTTTTGGAATAACGCCTAGATAAAATTCGTCAGGCCTGACACCATTCCAAGCTTCAGGTTGGCATGCAATGGCAACGCCATCCCCAAATTGACCATCGGCTGTTACAGCTCTCGCAACATAAGCCGGTATGGGTACCTGAAATCCGTGTGCGATTCCTCGTCCATGGTTGTCACCAAGATCAATGCGACCAGCAACTTCGCTATTAGCAAGCACATCTCCCTTGCCGAGAAAAATCCAATTTGGCTTACTAGCTTCCGACATAATCTTTATCCCCAAAATGTTTCGTGGGGCCAATATAACAGCTACCAGTGCAAGTAATTAGCAGAAAGCAGCGGTGTCATAATATATTGGTTTTTCTATATTTTTTGGAACTTATGGTTAACTTGCTGCACCATGGCAATGCTTGTATTTCTTGCCGGAGCCGCCGTCCGAAATAGCCGGATTTTAAACATCTTTTCCGTTTTTCTGATGCCGGATTGATGCTGAGCCGCCGATGAAACTATTCGTTGCACCATGGCCGGCACGGTAAAAATACGGACACAATAACGACGGAAACAAACATGCGCCCTGTGCCGAAAATATTCAATGTGCCGGAAGAGCTGATCGCTCCTTTGAGGGCCGATCACGCGGTCATGCTGCAACTCGGCGGCTTGTTGAGCGAAAAAGGCCTGAGCGTTCAGCGCCATTCCGGTGCCGCAGCCGGTTGGGATACATGGCTGAAACAGGCTAGCGCGGCGCGCATTACACTGCCTTATTCTTCGTTGGAAGAACGCCTTTCCGGCCGGTTTCCGTCTTTCCTGCCGGAGGAACAGAAACTCGTTCTGCATATTCTTTCAAAGAAAAGCGAAGAATGGTTTCCACAAAATTCAATGCCCTCACCGGCCACGCGCATTTCCCTCGGCGCACCGGGAGCGGGGAAAAGTACGTTGCTGAAAGAACTGTCGGCGCAAGAAACGCCTGGCGCGCTGTGCAGCGATCCTGACGAAGGCGTGCTGGAAAATCTGGGACCCTATCTGGCCGTGCGCCACTTGCTGCGCGATGCGTCGGCGGCGCCCGATCCCAATTTGCCGCCTGACCTGCGCATCAAGGCGAAAAACGAATGGCGGTTGCCGCCCTATAACGCTTTTCGCGGCGCGTCGAACGTCATCAATACCTTGAATACCGGTACTGGCCTTGCGCGCGGCTGGCCGATCGAATTCCACTGGACGGGCGCGGGCGCGTTCGGTTTGCGCATGATCAACGAGGGCTACAAGCCCGCGGGACGTTTTATCGACATGGTGATGGAGGTCACATCTTACGAACAAAGGCTGATGCGCGAAGAGCGGCGCCAGCGTC
>JAATFY010000231.1 GCA_015654915.1 Rhodospirillales bacterium | reverse complement strand
TTCGGCGGCATCATCGCCTGCAACCGGCCGCTGGATGCCGCGACGGCCAAACTGATCGCAGAGCTTTTCGCCGAAGTGGTGATCGCGCCCGATATCGACGATGCGGCCAAAACCATTCTCGCTGCCAAGAAAAACCTGCGCGTTCTCCTCACCCGCTCCATGCCCGACCCTGCCGCGAAAGACCGCGTCATCAAATCGGTGACCGGCGGCTATCTCGTGCAATCGCGCGACGACAGCGTGCTCGATAAGGCGCAGCTGAAGATTGTGACCAAGCGCCAGTCGCTGCGCTACGGCGAAAACCCGCACCAGTCGGCGGCGTTTTACGTGACGGATTCCAATCGTGTCGGCATCGCCAGCGCGATCCAGATTCAGGGCAAGGAACTTAGCTATAACAACCTCAACGACACCGACGCCGCGTTCGAGCTGGAGTGGGACTTTACCGACAGTCCCGCCATCGCCATCATCAAGCACGCCAATCCCTGCGGTGTGGCGCTGGGCCCCGATCTGCTGACGGCCTATAAACGCGCCTTGGCTTGCGATCCGGTCAGCGCGTTCGGCGGCATCATCGCCTGCAACCGGCCGCTGGATGCCGCGACGGCCAAACTGATCGCCGAGCTTTTCGCCGAAGTAATCATCGCGCCCGATCTGGATGACGCCGCAAAGGATATTCTCGCGGCCAAAAAAAACCTGCGCGTGCTTCTCACGCGCACGATGCCCGATCCGCGCGAAGCCGACCGCGTGGTGAAATCGGTGGCGGGCGGTTACCTGGTGCAGACGCGCGATAATGGGGTGCTGGATCCGGATCAACTTAAATGCGTGACCAAGCGCCAGCCTAATGAAGAGGAAATGCGCGATCTGATCTTCGCCTTCACCGTCGGCAAGCATGTGAAATCGAACACCATCGTTTACGTCAAAGACGGCGCGACGGTCGGCATCGGCGCCGGGCAAATGAGCCGCGTCGATAGCGCCCGCATAGCGGCCCGCAAGGCGCAGGATGTGGCTGCGGCCGAAGGGCTTTCCGTGCCGCGCACCAAAGGCTCGGCGGCGGCTTCGGATGCGTTCTTTCCCTTTGCCGACGGGCTTTTAACCGTGGCCGAAGCGGGCGCTACCGCCGTGATCCAGCCGGGCGGGTCGATGCGCGACGCCGAAGTGATCGAGGCGGCGGACAAAGCCGGCCTCGCCATGGTCTTTACCGGTATCCGGCATTTCCGGCACTAAAGAAAAAACCATTTCGCGTCATTCCGGACGCCGAAGCGTAGCGAAGGCGATCCGGAATCCATGAACCGTTCTCGCCGACGGAATGTTTCATGGATTCCGGGTTCTGCCGCTACGCGGCAGCCCCGGAATGACGACAAATGATGACAGGCCGTACTAACGTCTGTCCAGAATCTCGATCTGCGCCGGATGCGTCGCCGTGATCATCGGGCCGAACTCGCGTTTGATCCAGCCGCGCACGCGGATGGTCTTGCCTTTGTAGTCCAGCGGATCGATGTCTTTATCGCGGAAATTTTTCAGATCATGCGCGGCGATGGCGACGGTGAAATCCTTGTGCCAGTCCGCACCGAAATTCAGATAGACCTTGTCCTTCACGCGCTCGGCTTCGCGCACCACGCCACTAACGAAGGCGAAATGTCCGTATTTCATTCCGGCCTGGTCGGCGGCGGTATCGGCATAGGCAGCGTCGGCCCAGATGCCGCGCTTCAGGTGCCGTGCCACGCTTTCCAGCTTGAACATTTCATCCAGATGCGGCTCGGTACCCACCGGCGGATAGATGAAAACCATTCCGTTGCTCAGCATTTCGCCCTGCAGCCAGTCTTTCTTGCCGTTGTCTTTCAGGACATAGGCCTGCGCCGCGCTGCGGGCATAGCGGTCGGTGGCGACATTCTCGAACACGATCAGGTGGTTTTCGACCAGCAATTGCAAGGCTTGACGCGATTTCTCGGGAAAATTACCCGTCTCCGGAAAGGGCGCGCGGATGCCTTCCAGCTTCACGTCGCGGCCGTCGCCGAGGACGAACTCGTCGCCGGAAACGGTTTTGGTGACCAGCGACGGCTTGGCATCGGCGGCATGCGCAGGCGCCGCGCATATGAGGGCCATGCCCAGCAGCATAAGGAACGCGGAAATTCTCAAGGCTCTTCCACTCCGTACAGCCGCTTCAGGACGGTGAAAGCCTGATTGATGTTCTTGAATTTTTCCTCGGATTCGAAACTGCCGCCGTTGGCGTCGGGATGATGGCGTTTCACCAGCAGGCGATACTGCGCCTTGATCGCGGCAAAAGTCACGGGCGGCGCGAGGTCGAGGGCGACAAGCGCGTCGCGCTCGGCCTTCGGCATGGCGGGTGCCGCCGCTTCTTCCTTCATGCCGTCGTTGAAAAACTCGCGCATGACGGTGTCGCGTATATCCTGTTCGCGCACGCGGCCGCCGCCGAGCGGCCATGACGGGCGTTCCCACACCGACGCTTTGCGGATATGGGCTTCGATAGCGTCCACCGACATGCCGGCGAAATAATCCCATTGCCGGTTGTAATCGCGCACATGGTCGAGGCAGAACCAGTAATAGTCGGTCAGCTGGTCGCGGTTTTTCGGCGCGCGGTAATCGCCGGTCTGGGCGCAGCCGGGGCAGTCGCAGCCGCGTTGCTTGACGGGGCGGTCGGAAAATTCGAAATAACTGTCTTCAAAAGGCGGCACGTTCCGGTCTCCGTTTGCGGTATAAGCGTAACCGCCCATTCTATCATGAATTTCGTCTTTCCGGAGAAACCATGAACGACGTAGCCCCCTATCAGGAACGCATCCGGCGCAAGCTGACGGAGGCGCTTCAGCCTATCTATCTGGAAATCAAGGACGATTCGAAGCGCCATGCGGGGCATGCCGGCCACCGGCCCGAAGGCGAAACGCATTTCAGGGTGACGGTCGTCAGCACAAAATTCGAAGGGCTTGGTCTGGTCGCACGTCACCGGCTGGTTTACGGGGCTTTAAGCGAGGAAATATACGAACGTGTGCACTCCCTAAATATGGTAACTCTAACGCCCCAAGAATACAACTATAGGTAGTTATATAGTTAACATGGTATTTATCCCATACCCAAAAAAGTCAATTAACTAACTGATATATATTATTTATTTTAACCATAAATAATTCTTGCTAAACCTATGCGTGTGTATCATGTTATGCAACCTATAAGTGCAAATATAAAGTTATCCACACTCATAATGGAGATACCCATGTATACATCGCCGAACCCTGAGATAACCTCGCAAAAGGACGAAAAACCTGTGCGCAGCACCTTGGTCAGCCGCAATGTGACGATTGCCGGCCATCGCACCAGCGTCCGGCTCGAGCCCGAAATGTGGAGCGGTCTCTCCGAAATCTGCCGCCGCGAACGCGCCTCGCTGCATGAAATTTGCACAGCCGTTTCCCAGCGCAAGGCCGAGAACACTTCGCTGACGGCGGCGATCCGCGTTTTCGTCATGACCTATTACCGCGCCGCGGCGACCGACGACGGCCATCTGAAGGCAAGCCACGGGTATGGCGTGGCGATGATTCCGGCCAACATGGCGGCAACGCATAACGTGCCTTCCGTGCATCATGTGCTTCCCGCGAATGCCGTAACGCCGTCCCTGCTGACGTCCCAATCGGTAACGGCTTCGGGGTCTGTGGTGCGGTCGCCTTCGCCTTTCATGATGGGCACCGCCCGCGCAAACGGCGTCCTAAGGTAAACCAGTCATGACGGGAGCAACGCAGAGCCTAACAGGCTGGAGCGTAAAACCCTCGCGCCGCGGTGCTCGGGATAAATCCGGATTTGTCTTCGCCTACAGCCTGGCGGTGGCGTCCGGATTTTTCATGGGGCTGCTGTGCGGATGGATGGCGTGGGGCTAGGCCTTCCCAAGGGCGCTTGATCGGAACGGTTTTTTTCTATATCCTGAATACAGGACGAATTGTTTCTGTATGGGCCGCCGATGTTTGAGCGTGATTTAGAATTAAAGGAAACGAGTGCCGATAACCAATGGCACCCAAAACATATTGATATCGTCGCCTGCCTCTTTATTACCGCCAATATAGCGACTTGGGTAACGGCTATCAAGTTGTGGACGTGGGGCCCCCTGACGTTTTCGGCAGCGACCTTGGTCTATCCCCTCACCTGCGTGTTTGGTGACGTGCTAACCGAAATTTACGGATTTAATCGTACGCGACGCCTGATCTGGACAGGTTTTGGTTGCGGGCTTCTGTTTTTATTTTTCGTGCAGATCGCCATCATCCTTCCTGCCGCTCCTGATTTTAAACTGCAAGATGCTTTCGCTGCCGTGAACGGCGCGTTGCCGCGCATCATCATCGCCTCTTACGTTGCCTACATTTGCTGCGAATTTACCAATTCTTCCATTATGTCCAAAATGAAAGTGTGGTCGAAGGGCGATAACTTTCCTTTGCGTGCCGCCGCTTCGACAATCGGGGCGCAGCTTGTAGATTCAATCGTCTTTTTTACGGCGGCGTTCGTGGGGATCATTCCGCTTGGAACATTGCTTTCGCTTATCTTCGGCACGTGGATTGCCAAATCGCTGTACGAGCTTATCGTTTTGCCCTTCACGACGATTGCCGTTACATGGCTGAAAAAACGCGAAGGCGTCGAGCATTTCGACCGCCATCGGCTCGAGATATTTAAATTCTAGGCCGGCAGAAATTCCTGCCAGATTTCGCGCACGGCGGCCTCATCCACGTCGCGGCTGACGAAAGCCTTGCCGATGCCGTTGGCGAGGATGAGCGTCAGTTTCTTATTCTCGGCCTTTTTGTCCTGCGCCATCAGCGCCATCAAGTGGTCGATGTCGTAGGCCATCGGCGGCGTGAGTTTCGGCAATGTTACCGGCAGCCCCATGCCTTCCAGATGATCGCGCACGTCATAGGCTTCGGTATGCGAACACAGGCCCATTTTTGCCGATAGTTTGAACGCCATGACCATGCCGATCGCCACCGCCTCGCCATGCAATAGAACATTGCCGAAACCGGTTGCCGCTTCCAGCGCATGGCCGAAATTATGGCCGAGATTGAGGAGCGCCCGTTCGCCGGCCTCGCGTTCGTCGGCGGCGACGATTTTGGCTTTGTGGGCGCAACTCGCGCCGACGGCGGTGATTTGCGCTTCGCGGTCGCCGTTCATCAGTTTCGCGCCATGCGCGCGGCACCATTGGAAAAACTCGGTATCCTTGATCAATCCGTATTTCACCACTTCGGCATATCCTGCGGCGAGTTCGCGCTTCGGAAGGGAATCGAGCAGCGCAACGTCGGCGATCACAAGGCGCGGCTGATAGAAGGTACCTACGGTATTTTTGCCATGCGCCGTATCGATGCCGGTCTTGCCGCCGA